>NZ_JBHVET010001308.1:0-1000 GCF_042802135.1 Kitasatospora sp. NPDC057512 | reverse complement strand
CCCGATCGCCTGCCTGGTGAGCTCTAACATCCGCGCCGCCCGCACCGCCGCCTGGGCCGCGCTGGGGGCGTACCGGCTCTCCGCCGGCCGGCCCCGGCCGCGGCGGGTCGGCTTCATCGGCACCGGGCTGATCGCCCGGCACATCCACACCTACCTGGCCCGCACCGGCTGGGAGTTCGACGAGGTCGGGGTGCACGACCTGTCCGCCGAGCACGCGGCCGGCTTCCGCTCCTACCTGGAGCGCGCCGACCCGGAGCGGGCGGGCTCGGAGCGGGCCGGCACCTCGCCCCGGATCACCGTGCACGGGAGCGCCGAGGAACTGGTCCGCGCCTCGGACCTGGTGGTGCTGGCGACCGTCGCCGCGAAGCCGCACCTCACCGACCCCTCGTGGTTCTCCCACAACCCGGTGGTGCTCAACGTCTCGCTGCGCGACCTGGCGCCCGAGGTGCTGCTCGCCTCGGCCAACGTGCTGGACGACGTCGAGCACTGCCTGAAGGCCGAGACCTCCCCGCACCTGACCGAACAGCTCACCGGCAACCGGGACTTCATCGACGGCACGCTCCACGAGGTGATGGCCGGAAAGGTCCGGGTGCCGACCGACCGGCCGGTGGTGTTCTCGCCGTTCGGGCTCGGCGTGCTCGACCTCGCGGTCGGCCGGTACGTCTACGACGCGCTGGCCGCACGGGGCGAGCTCGCCGTCGTGGACGGCTTCTTCCACGAACTGGACCGCTACGGCCGGGGCTCCCGGCAGCCGTAGCCGCACCTACGGCTCCCCATGGACAGCTCAACCCGCCACCTGTAGCATTCTTCTGACAGGTCGACAGATACGGGCCCGCCGTCACGGTGCGTCCCCGTCGACCCGTACCGGGTGGCGCGGCGAGGCCGCGTCCCCGCCTCCGAGCCGGGCGCCGGCTAGCACCCCCCGACATACCGCGCCCCACCCCGGTGATGAACCCGGCGGGTCAAAACATACCCCCCCCGCCGCCCCGCCCCCCCGGGA
>NZ_JBHVET010001307.1:0-1000 GCF_042802135.1 Kitasatospora sp. NPDC057512 | reverse complement strand
GGCCGGGGGCGTGGCTGGGGGTGTGGCCGGGGGTCAGAGCGCCCGGGTCTGCGCCCAGTCGTAGAGCCGGCGGGCGCTGTCCCCGAGGCGGGTGGCGTACAGCGTGCCGGCCGGGCCACCCGCGAGCTCCTCGGAGGTGGTGGTGACGCCGACGAGGGTGCCGGCCCCGGTGGCCGGGTCGAACCGGGTGAAGTGGGGGCCGCCGCTGGCCCCGTGCGACATGTCGCAGGACTCGCCCCACAGGACCGGGGCCTGGGGGCCGGGGCGGGCCGGTCCGGCGCAGTGGATCATGCGCGAACCGGAGTACGTGGCGGCGGGGTTGTTCAGCCGGTCCTTGGGATAGCCGAAGGTGTGGATGAACTCGCCCTCGGCGGGCGGGGTGAACGCGATCCGCTGGGCACCGGTGACATCGGCGACCCGCCGCCCCTCGGTCGAGGGGTTCGCCACCAGGACTCCGGTGTCGAAGCCGGCCACGGCGACGTCGTTCGAGGTCGTCCCGCCCGGATCGGCGTCCCAGCGGGAGGAGGTGGCCATGGCCCTGACGCTGAAACCGCCGAGCGGCTTGGTCCCGTTGCGGTAGCCCGGCACGAAGTAGAGGTTGTGGTTCCAGGTGTCGTCGGTCGCGGGGGCCCCGACGCCCCGCAGGCAGTGCGCCGCCGTGAGGAGGGTGCTGCGGTTGGCGCTGTTGACGACGGTCGCGGTGCAACTGCCGTCGTAGCCGTCGGAGAAGGTGAAGAAGAGCCGCCCGACGCTCCGGTCCACCGCTCCGCCGTGGGTCCACACGGCCCCGGGGTCGGGGGTGTCCGCGGGCAGCGGCCGCGGGTCGTTCGGCGTGTTGTCGTCCTCGGGCACGGGCGTGATCTCGGGGACCAGGGCGCCCGCCAGCTTCATCCGGTCGGGCGTCCAGTAGGCGTCGATCCGGCCGCGTTCCTGCGCGGTCGTGGCGCCGGCGTGCGTCGTGACGGTCTCCCGCTCCGCGGCGAGCGCCGCGTTCGGCGGC
>NZ_JBHVET010001306.1:0-1007 GCF_042802135.1 Kitasatospora sp. NPDC057512 | reverse complement strand
GCCGGTGGCGGTCCGCAGCCCCTTCGGCATCTGCGCAAGGAGCTCCTGATGATCGATGTCGCCACGCTGGTCGAGCAGGCCCGGGAGGGCCGGCCGCGGGCGGTCGCCCGGCTGATCACGCTGGTCGAGAACGCCGCGCCGCAGCTGCGGGAGGCGATGGCCGCGCTCGCGCCGTACACCGGGCGGGCGTACACGGTGGGCCTGACCGGCTCGCCCGGGGTCGGCAAGTCCACCTCCACCTCGGCGCTGGTCTCCGCCTACCGGCGGCTCGGCAAACGGGTCGGGGTGCTGGCCGTCGATCCGTCCTCGCCGTTCTCCGGCGGCGCGCTGCTGGGCGACCGGGTCCGGATGCAGGACCACGCGACCGACCCCGAGGTGTTCATCCGCTCGATGGCCACCCGAGGCCACCTCGGCGGGCTCTCCTGGGCGGCGCCGCAGGCGCTGCGGGTGCTGGACGCGGCCGGCTGCGAGGTGATCCTGGTCGAGACCGTCGGGGTGGGCCAGTCCGAGGTCGAGGTCGCCGCCCAGGCGGACACCACCGTGGTGCTGCTGGCCCCGGGGATGGGTGACGGCATCCAGGCCGCCAAGGCCGGGATCCTGGAGATCGGCGACGTCTTCGTGGTCAACAAGGCCGACCGGGACGGCGCCGACGCCACCGCGCGGGAGCTCAACCACATGCTGGGCCTCGGCGAGGCCCGCGAGGCGGGGGACTGGCGCCCGCCGATCGTCAAGACCGTCGCGGCCCGCGGCGAGGGCGTGGACGAGGTGGTCGAGGCGCTGGAGAAGCACCGCGCCTGGCTGGAGGAGCACGGCGAGCTCGCCGCGCGGCGCCGCCGCCGGGCCGCCGAGGAGATCGAGGCGATCGCGCTGGCCGAACTGCGCGCCCGGATCGGCGACCTGCGCGGGGACCGGCACCTGGCCGTCCTCGCCGAACGCGTCGCCGAGGGCGCCCTGGACCCGTACGGCGCCGCCGACGAGCTCGTCGCCGGCCTGACCCGCGGCTGACC
>NZ_JBHVET010001305.1:0-1010 GCF_042802135.1 Kitasatospora sp. NPDC057512 | reverse complement strand
CCAACCAGGTGGACGTCCGCAAGGAGACCGCCCGGATCAAGGAGAAGCACGAGAAGGAGGCCGCCGCCCAGGCCGCCAAGGAGGGCAAGGCCGCCAAGGCCCGCTGACCCGCCCTCCCCCGCCCGGCACCAGTGGCCGGGCCTCCGCGCAACGATGGTGCCGATGTCCGTCCCGACGGGCGTCGGCACAGTCGTGCGCGGCCGGAACCCCCGTCCCACCAGCGCGTATTGACCGGGCCGCCGGTCGCTCCGAATAATCGGCGGGACCGGGCACGGCGGTACGCCGCGCCGCGGTACACCGCATCGGGGGAGCGACCGTGATCGAACAGCCTCAGCACGCCGGACTCGCCGCACTCGCGGACGAGTTCTTCGACGCCGAGAACACCCACAACCCGTTCGACGCGACCCTCAGCGGGGTCGAGGGCTACGCCCACCTGGTGCCCGACCCGTCCCGCGCGGCCGCGCACCGCCACCGCGAGGCCCTGCTGGGCTTCACCGCCCGGCTGGCCGCGATCCCGCTGGACTCGCTGGCCGGCGAGGACCGGATCACCCACCGGGTGCTCGCCCGGCTGCTCGCCAACGGCATCGGCCGGATCACCCACGGGCTGGCCGAGTTCAGCGTCTCGGCGACCATCGTCGCCCCGCAGAACGAGGCCTTCTCCGCGCTCGCCATGACCTCGATCGACCAGGAGGGCGCCGACGCCTACCTGGACCGCCTCGCCGCGCTGCCCGACTACTTCGACGCCGTCCTGCGCCGCACCCTGGACGCCGCCGCCGAGGGCCGCCGCCCGCTGCGCAGCGGGGTCGACGCCGCCGTCGCCCAGCTGGAGGCCCACCTGGCGACCGCCCCGGCCGAGGACAAGCTGCTGCGGCCGCTGGCCGGCCGCCCGGAGTCCGAGCGCGCCCTGGCGATCGTGCGCGGCGCCGTCCGCCCGTCGGTGGACCGCATCCTGCCCGGGCAGGCCCAGGGGCTCTCTCCGGGCGCCGGGCCGGACGACAAGGCCGGGGTCT
>NZ_JBHVET010001304.1:0-1015 GCF_042802135.1 Kitasatospora sp. NPDC057512 | reverse complement strand
GACGCTCCGCCACCCGGCGACCCGTCTTCCCCGTCCCACCGACCACCAGCACGACACCGGACTCGACCGCGAGATCCACCACACCAGCCATCACAATCACCCTCACTCGGAGTAGGAGCCTGTTCGGATCGGCGGACCCGCCGGGGTTCGTGAACCCCGCGCGTCCGTCCTTGTGCTCACCAGTCAAGGCCACTCCGGGCCGGCGAACCATAGCCTCCGCACTCAGTTCCATGCGCGAGCGTCTACACCCCCGCCGCGCCCCCTCCGCCCTCCACCAGAACACACCCAAGCCGCCACGAACCACCCGTCTCGACCCTGCCTCCAGCAGCCCTTGAGCACCGGAAGACCGCCGTGGAGGTACCCGGCGCCAGCCTTACGAGGTCCTGAGCCCGCTCGCCGGGCGGGCCGCTCCCGGCGCACCCGCAGTGTCGTCACGGCCCGGCCGCGGCAGGTCCGGTAGGGGGTGGTAGAGACCGGTCGGGCATGATGCCTCGGTGTTCTACGAAGATCTGACCGAGTACACCTACAACGCCAAGGACTATTTCGACGAGCCGGAGCCCGGGTTCCGCGCCCTCTGGTACCGCCCCGCGTACACCCGGCTGAACGTCGGCTGGTTGGAGGCCGGCCGGACCTATCCGACCGGGAGGGTTCCGGCCGAGTTCACGGCGAAGCTGAGGGCCATCCAACAGGTGCAGTGGATGAACGTCTGCCTCGGGCTGCACGAGTGCGACCTGTGCCCGCCGGGCGACGAGTGCCCGGAGGGCAACGGCGAGATCCGGATCCCGGGCGCGCCAGCGATCGCCTATGCGGCACCGTTCCTGATCACCCACTACATCACCGCGCACGACTACCGGCCGCCGACCGAGTTCGTCGACGCCGTCATGGCGGTCGACCTCGACGCGTGGGCGGCGGCACGGTGGCCCGAGGTGCCCTTCCCGTGGGTGCCGGAGGAAGGGGCCGAGTGGCTGCTGGAGTAGCAGCGCCGCGGGCGGAGGGGTCCGGATTGCCGGACTCC
>NZ_JBHVET010001303.1:0-1022 GCF_042802135.1 Kitasatospora sp. NPDC057512 | reverse complement strand
GTGGCCGGCAGCCGGACGCCCGCGGCGCCGCCCAGCCGGTTGCGCAGCTCGACGGCGGTCAGCGAGTCGAAGCCCAGTTCCCGGAAGGCGCGCGTGGTCGGGACCTCGGCCGCGGTGCCGTGGCCGAGGACGGCGGCGGCGTGCGCGCGGACCAGCTCCACCACGGCGCGGCGGCGCTCGGCCGCGGTCAGGCCGGCGAGGGCGCGGAAGAGTTCGCCGGTGGCCTCGGCCGACCGGTCCGACCCGGCGGCGGCCGGGCCCCGGTCCTCCTGCTCCCGGGCCTCGGGGATGGCGTCCAGCAGCGGGCGGGGGCGCGCCGCGCGGAACACCGGCGCGAACTTCTCCCAGGTCACGTCGGCGAGCGCGATGAAGGTCTCGTCGTCCGCGAGGGTCTGGTCCAGCGCCGTCAGCGCCCGTTCGGTCTCCAGGAAGTTCATCCCCTGCCGACGGAGCCGTCGGGGCGTCACCCGGCCGGGGCTGTGGTCCATCAGGTCGTCGACCGCGTCCCAGTCCCGGGAGTCCCAGACGCCCCAGGCGATCGAGGTGCCCGGCAGGCCCCGGGCCCGGCGGTCCTCGGCCAGGCCGTCCAGGAAGGCGTTCCCCGCCGCGTACGGGCCGTGGTCGTTGCTCCCCCAGGTCGCCGAGATCGACGAGAACAGCACGAACTCGTCCACGTCCAGCGCGGCCGTCGCCTCGTCCAGGTAGGTGGCCCCGGCGGCCTTGGCGCTGAGCGCCGCCGCCAGGCCCTCCCTGGTGGTGTCCTCGACCCGGGCCAGGTAGCCGGTGTTGGCCGAGTGCAGGACGGTGGACAGGCCCGGTCCGGTGGCCTCGATCCGGGCGACGAGGTCGGTGACGTCCCGGCGGACGCCGGTGTCGCAGCTGACGATGTCGACGGCCGTCCCGGCGGCCGCCATCGCGGCCGCGAGTTCCACCGCCCCCTCCGCGGACGGGCCGGAGCGGCTCGTCAGCACGACGCGCGGGGTGTCCCGCTCGGCGAGCCAGCGCGCGACGCAGGCGCCGAT
>NZ_JBHVET010001302.1:0-1031 GCF_042802135.1 Kitasatospora sp. NPDC057512 | reverse complement strand
CACCCGGGGCGTGCCGTCGGACTCGCGTCAGGCGGCGAAGCCGCCGTCCACCGCCAGCTCGGCGCCGGTGACGTACCGGCCGCCCTCGCCGACCAGGTAGGACACCGCGGCGGCGACCTCCGCGCCGGTGCCGAAGCGGCCGAGCGCGGTGAGCTCGCGCTGGCCCTCCGCCGCGGGGCCGCCGACCGGGTTCATGTCGGTGTCGATCGGCCCGGGGTGGACCAGGTTGGCGGTGATCCCGCGCGGCCCGAGCTCCCGGGCCAGCGCCTTGGTCAGGCCGATCAGCGCGGCCTTGCTGGTCCCGTACAGCGTGGCGCCGGGGAAGGCGACGCGCTGGGCGATGCAGCTGCCGAGGTTGACGATCCGCCCGCCCTCGGTCAGGTGCGCGGAGGCCGCCCGGGCGTACAGGAAGGGTGCCCGGACGTTCACCTCCAGCACCCGGTCGACGTCCTCCAGCGTGAGGTCGCCGATCGGGCCGAGGACGCCGACGCCCGCGTTGTTCACCAGGACGTCCAGCCTCCCGAACCGTTCGACGACGGCCTCGACCACGCCCTGCACCGCCTCCGGGTCGGCGCTGTCCGCCCGTACGGCCCAGCCGGTCCGCCCCATCGCGGTGATCTTCGCGGCGACCTCTTCGGCCCGCTCGGCGCCGCCCTGGTAGGTCAGCACCACGTGGGCGCCGTCCTCGGCCAGCCGCAGGGCGACCGCCGCCCCGATCCCCCGGCTGCCGCCGGTCACCAGGGCCACCTTGCCGTCGAGGCTGTCGAGCACTGCCGCACCGTTCATCGTCATATCTCCAGAACTCCTCGTTCCGATCTCGGACATGACTCGATCCTGGCCCGGGGCCCTTCAAACCTCCGGCGGTATTCGGACGTTGCGTTCAACGTTCAACCAAGTTGCGACGTGCTTCCGTGCCCCGGCGTGTGCGCCGACCACCGGTGGTGCGATCCGACCGCCAGCCGCCCAGCCCGGGGTTCCACCCGGGAACGGACCGCGAACACGCCAGGACCGGCCGAGCGGCCGCCCTGATG
>NZ_JBHVET010001301.1:0-1033 GCF_042802135.1 Kitasatospora sp. NPDC057512 | reverse complement strand
GGACCGGAAGCCGCGGTGTGCCGGGCGGGGGCCCTGCCGACAAGCACGGCCAGTCCTGGCCGGTCACAGCAACCCGCTGCAATCCGCAGCGATCCGCAGCAGTGAAGGAAGTCAGCACGATGACCACCGTCAACACCGGCGCGCCGGAGGCCGCCGGCGAACCGACCGGGCAGCAGGACGCTGCCACCGTCCGCCCCTCCCGTCCGTCCCGCACCGCGCGGCTCCGTCGGGGGATAGGCATGGTGGCCGTGATCGCGACCAGTGTGGGCCTGATCGGCCTCGGCACCGGTGTCAGCCCCGCGGCCGCCGAGCCCGCCCCGGCGCACGCCGGCTGGGACGGCTCCCGGTACTGGTTCAAGAACAGCCAGGGGCAGTGGCGCTGGACCTCGCACTACGACGTCTACGTGGAGCGCACCGGAGGCGGCTCCGGGTCCGCCGCCAGGACCACGACCAGGTCCTCCGGCGGGATCACCGAGGGCTGGGACGGCTCGCGCTACTGGTTCCGCAACAGCAGGGGCGAGTGGCGCTGGACCTCGCACTACGACATCTACCTCGACCGCACCGGACGCGGCTCCTCCTCGGACTCCGCGGGCTCGGGCTACTTCGACGACTCGGTCGCCGAGGACCGGGACGTCGAGACCGCCGTACAGTTCGCGCTCTCCCAGCTGGGCGTGCCGTTCCGCCGGGCCGGCAACGGGCCGGACGGCTACGACTGCTCGGGCCTGGTGCAGCAGGCCTTCCGGCGCGGCGGGATCAGCCTGCCGCGGGTGGCCAACGACCAGTACGCGGCGACCACGCCGATCGGGGCCGGCCAGCTGCGCCGCGGCGACCTGCTGTTCTGGTCGCCGGACGGGAGCGCCCGGGGCATCCAGCACGTGGCGATCTACCTGGGCGACAACAGGTACGTCGAGGCCGCGCGGCCCGGGACCAACGTCCGGATCTCGGGGATCAGCAGCGGCTACTACCCGTCGTACATGGGGCGCCCGTAGCGGGGCGCCGTCCGCCCGTCGGGGGTGCCGGGTCCGCCCGGTGC
>NZ_JBHVET010001300.1:0-1034 GCF_042802135.1 Kitasatospora sp. NPDC057512 | reverse complement strand
ATCGCGCAGCTGGTGCAGCAGGCGAAGGACGCGGGCGCGCAGGCGGCCCAGGAGACTGCTGCGGCGATCGAGGCCAAGGACAAGGCGGTCTACGAGGCGCAGAAGGCCATGGAGGCCGCCGCGCTGGCCGCCTCCGAGACGCAGAAGGCCGGCAACGACGCGGCCAAGGCCACGGAGGCGGCGAACAAGGCCGCCACGGCGGCCGAGCGCGCGGGTGCGGCGGCGCAGACCGCGATGGCCGCCGCCCGGGCGGCCAACGCCGGTGCGCGGGCCGCCGCCTACGCGGCGTCGAACGCGGCCGCCGCGGCGGCCGGTGCCCAGCGGGCCGCGGCCAACGCCGAGACCGCCGCGGCCGCGGCCGCCGGTGACCAGACGAAGGCGCACGACGCGCGGGTGGCGGCGGATGCCGCCGATGCCGCGGCGAAGCTGGCGGCGGACGCGAACACGACGCTCGGTCACGCGAACGACGCCGCGAAGAGCAGCAAGGACGCGGCGGGCGCCGCGCTGAGCGCCAAGGGCAACGCCGATTCCGCGGCGGGCTCCGCCGAGCAGGCCGGTGCCTACGCGGACAGTGCCGGCGGTCAGTCGGCGAAGGCCAAGCAGGCCGCGGCGGCCACGCGCCGTTCGGCCGCCGAGGCCGGCCGCGCCGCCGCCGCCTCGCAGCAGCTGGCCGGGGAGGCCGCCACGATGGCGGAGAAGGCCAAGACGCTGCTGACGTCCGCGGCCTCCCACGCCGCCGCGGCGGCGCAGGCCGCCCGGGACGCCGCCGACCACGCCGGGCAGAGCGGGAACGCCGCGCAGGAGTCGACCAACCACGCGAACGCCGCCTCCGCGGCCGCCGCGGACGCGCAGCGCGCGGTCGACCAGGCCAACGCGGTCCAGGACCTGGCCCGTCGCACCGAGGCCGAGGACCTGGCGAACCGCACCGCCGCCGCCGTGGAGAAGGCCCGCAAGGCGAAGGCCGACGAGGCGGACAAGCAGGCGCAGACCGACCAGGCCGCCCAGCAGGTCCAGAAGGCCAGGGCCGAGGCCGA
>NZ_JBHVET010001299.1:0-1040 GCF_042802135.1 Kitasatospora sp. NPDC057512 | reverse complement strand
CAACTGATGTTTTCCCCGGTCCCCGGCCGACCTCGGCCGGGGACCGGCGTACGTTCGGCCCGATCACCTGTGAATGGAGTAGCACCATGGACGCCGCAGTCCTCCACACGCTCGGCAAGCCGCCCCGCTTCGAGCGGTTCCCCGAGCCGACCGCGGGCGAGGGCGAGGTGCTCGTCCAGGTCCTGGCGGCCGCGCTCAACCCCTCCACCAAGGCGGTCGCCGGCGGCGGCCACTTCGCCAGCTCCGACAACCTGCCCGCGGTCGTCGGCCTGGACGGCGTCGGCCGGCTGGCGGACGGCAGCCGGGTGTTCTTCGGCGGGGCCCGCAAGCCGTACGGCTCGATGGCGCAACTGACCGTCGCCCGCGCCCCGTTCACCTGGCCGGTGCCGGACGGCGTGGACGACCTCACCGCCGCCGCGCTGCCCAACCCGGCGCTCTCCTCGTGGATACCGCTGGAGCACGCCGCCAAGCTGCAGCCCGGCGAGACCGTCCTGGTGCTGGGCGCCACCGGCGCCGCCGGCAAGCTCGCCATCCAGATCGCCAAGCACCTGGGCGCCGGACGGGTCGTCGCCGCCGGCCGCAACCAGGAGGTCCTGGACACCCTGGGCGAGTACGGCGCGGACGCCACCGTCCCGCTGAACGGCACCCAGGAGGAGATGGCCGAGGCGTTCGCCGCCGCGGCCGGCGACACCGGGTACGACGTGATCCTGGACTACCTGTGGGGCAAGCCGACCGAGGCGCTGCTGACCGCGATGACCCGCAAGGACTTCCACCTGAAGAGCTCCGGCCCCCGGCTGGTGCAGATCGGCGAGTCGGCGGGCGCCACCATCGAGCTGTCGGCCGGCACGATCCGCAGCGCGGGCCTGACCATCGTGGGCGGCGGCTTCCCGCCGCCGCAGGCGTTCCTGGACATGTTCAACCGCCTGATGGCGGGCGCCGCCGCCGGTGAGATCCGGATCGACACCCGGGCGGTGCCGCTGGCGGAGATCGAGCAGGCCTGGCAGGCCGAGGACACCGGGCACAAGCGCCTGGTCATCGTC
>NZ_JBHVET010001298.1:0-1045 GCF_042802135.1 Kitasatospora sp. NPDC057512 | reverse complement strand
GAGGAGATCCTTCCTCGGGCGCGGCCCGTTTTTGTCCGCTGCTCTTCGGCCGAGTCGTGTTCCGGCCGCGCCGCCGGCGGTCAGCCGCGGCGGAGGGCCTCGGTGAGCCGGTTGGCGGCTTCGATGATGGCCTGGGCGTGCAGGCGACCCGGGTGGCGGGTGAGCCGCTCGATGGGGCCGGAGACGGAGACGGCGGCCACCACGCGGTTGGACGGTCCGCGGACGGGGGCGGAGACGGACGCGACGCCCGGCTCGCGCTCCCCGATGGACTGGGCCCAGCCGCGGCGGCGGACGCCGCTGAGCGCGGTGGCGGTGAAGCGGGCGCCCTGGAGGCCTCGGTGGAGGCGCTCGGGTTCTTCCCAGGCGAGGAGGACCTGGGCGGCGGAGCCGGCCTTCATCGGCAGGGTGCTGCCGACGGGGACGGTGTCGCGCAGACCGGAGAGTCGTTCGGCGGCGGCGACGCAGATGCGCATTTCGCCCTGGCGGCGGTAGAGCTGCGCGCTTTCTCCGGTGACGTCGCGCAGATGGGTGAGGACGGGGCCCGCGGTGGCGAGCAGTCGGTCCTCGCCGGCGGCGGCGGAGAGTTCGGACAGGCGGGGGCCGAGGATGAAGCGGCCCTGCATGTCGCGGGTGACCAGGCGGTGGTGTTCGAGTGCGACGGCGAGTCTGTGGGCGGTGGGGCGCGCCAGACCGGTGGCGGCGACCAGCCCCGCCAGTGTGGCGGGGCCCGACTCCAGTGCGCTGAGCACCAGAGCGGCCTTGTCGAGAACGCCGACGCCGCTAGTGTTGTCCATAGCATGATATTGCAGTCTCAGGTAGCGAGACGCAAGTCTGTTTCGGTGGCCGCCATCTTCTCAGATGCCCGCAAAGCACCACTTCCGGGACTCGGCGTCTCGGATGGCGGACGCGCCGGTGCGGGCGGGGCCGGCGCCCGCACCGGAGGCGGAGAATGGCCGGAGAAACGCAAAAAGCCCCTGCCGTGTCTCTTTCGAAACACGGCAGGGGCCGTAAGAAGAATTCGGCGGCGTCCTACTCTCCCACAGGG
>NZ_JBHVET010001297.1:0-1049 GCF_042802135.1 Kitasatospora sp. NPDC057512 | reverse complement strand
CCCTGTCTCTGCCGCAGGAAGTCACCGTGACCTCGAACGATCCCTTCCCCGCTACCTCCGTGAGGCCCTCCTGGGATGAACTCCCGCTCCCGGTCCAGGAGTCCGTCGAGACCCACCTCGGCGCACCGGTCACCGGCGCCCGGACCCAGACCGGCGGGTTCAGCCCCGGCCTCGCGGTCCGCGCCACCCTCGCCGACGGCCGGGCCGTCTTCCTCAAGGGCGCCGCCACCGACCATCCCGTCCACGGGAGGTACGCCACCGAGGCGGCGATCAACCGACGCCTGGACCGGCAGGTCCCCGTGCCGAGGATGCTCGGCTCCTGGGAGGCCGGCGGATGGCTGCTGATGGCCTTCGAGGACGTCGACGGCGGCCACCCCGACCTCAGCCCCGGGTCGGCCGACCTTCCCGCCGTCGTCCGCCTGCTCGACCGACTCCCCAAGGCGGTCAGCCCGTCGCCGATCCCCGATGCCCCGTCCATCGTTCTCGTCTTCGGGGGCGACTCCCGCAGCTGGCGGGCCCTCGCCGACCAGCAGGCCCAGCTCGACCCGTGGTCCGCGCGTCATATCGAGCAGCTCGCGGCCATCGAGCACGACTGGCACGCCGCATCCACCGGGGCCTGCCTCCTCCACGCGGACCTGCGCGCCGACAACATGCTCATGCGCGGTGCCGAGGCCCTCGCCATCGACTGGGCCTACCTCCACCAGGGCGCCGCCTGGATCGACCCGGCCTTCCTCGTCACCCAGCTGATCCGCGCCGGCCACACCCCGGCCCAAGCCGAAGCCCTGCTCACCCCCGTCGCCTCGTGGGCCGCCGCCCCGCCGGACGCGATCACCTCGTTCGCGGTGGCCCAGGCCGGCTACTGGGAGTTGAACTCCAGGCTCCCGGCCCCGCCGGGAGTGCCGTACCTGCGCGGCTACCAGGCCGCCATGGCCGCCATCGGCCGGACGTGGATCGAGCACCGAACCGGCTGGCACTGACCGAACTCGCAGCACCCACAGAACTGTTCACAGCGCCCACCGGCGGGCACGAGCCCTGCCGATCTCCCCGGC
>NZ_JBHVET010001296.1:0-1053 GCF_042802135.1 Kitasatospora sp. NPDC057512 | reverse complement strand
AGGACCGGCCGCGCCACCGCGGGCCGGTGGCTGGCCGCCGCCGCCGTGACCGCCACGGCGCTCGTCGGCGCCACCGCGATCGCCGCCGCCGACACCACCCCCGCCGACAACTCCGCCGCACCGCCCGCGGTCGAGGACTTCGCCTACCCGGGCGCCGCCGCGATCACCAAGGTGAAGCTGCTGCGCGGCGACGGCCACATCCTGCTCGGCGACTGCGCCAAGCCCACCCAGATCCAGGTCTGGACCCTGGCCCCGGGCAACCCGGACAACCAGATCTGCTTCACCGTCTCCGGCACCACCGGGTCGCTCTCCCTCCAGCTGCCCGAGGTCTTCGCCATCCAGACCGCCGGCGGCCGCGCGGTCCGGGCCGGCCTCACCACCGGCACCACCCAGCAGACCCTCGACGTCCCCAAGGACGGCTTCAAGTCGGTCGGCGAAGGCGGCAACGGCGCCTCCACCAGCCTCGTCGAACTGACCGTCACCGGCTGACGGCCGCCTGCGCATCCGTTCCTCACCGTCTGGGAATACACATATGCTTCGCAACTCCTCACCCCGCTCCCGGCGGGCGGGTGTGCTGGTCGCGGCCGCGGCCGCCGGCACGCTGAGCACCTTCTCGCCGGCCGGGGCCGTCTCCGGCCCCGCGGCTGCCGACAACACCGACACCGCCACCGCCCGTCTGGTGATCGGCGACAACGCGCGCGGATGCACCGGTGCGCTGGTGGACCGCTCCTGGGTGCTCACCGCCGCCTCGTGCTTCTCCGACGACCCGGCGCAGCCGCAGGCCCTGGTGGCCGGTGCGCCGAAGTGGAAGACGACCGTCACGCTCGGCGGCAAGTCGGCCGAGGTGGCCGAGCTGGTGCCGCGCGCCGACCGTGACCTGGTGATGGCCCGTCTCGCGTCGCCCGTCGACGGCGTCGTCCCGCTCGCGGTCGCCGCCACCGCCCCGACCGCCGGGCAGAGCCTGCGCGTCGCCGGTTTCGGCCGGACCAAGGACGAGTGGGTGCCGAACAAGCTCCACACCGGCGCGTTCAGCCTCGACACGGTGAGCGCGAC
>NZ_JBHVET010001295.1:0-1057 GCF_042802135.1 Kitasatospora sp. NPDC057512 | reverse complement strand
CGCCGGGCACATGGACATCCTGCGCGAGCTGATCGACGGCGGGACGGGGGACCACAAGCGGAGCTGAGGCCGACCCGGAGCCGGCACCGACCGGAGCCGGCACCGGTCGGATTCGGTACCGAGCGGTGTCGGAACCGACCGGTGCGTCCGGTCAGGCCGTCAGCTTCCGGACGGCCCGGGCCAGCGCCTGCGCCGTGCGCCGGACGTCCGCCTCCGTGGTGCGCCAGTTGCTGAACGCCGCGCGCAGGGCGGGCCGTCCGGCGTAGCGGGTGGGCGTCAGGAAGGCCTCGTCGGCCAGCTCGTCGGCGAGCGCGGCCAGCCGCTCCGGGGTCGGGTCCGCCGTCAGCGAGAAGCAGACGACGTTCAGCCGGACCGGGGCGAGCAGCTCCAGCCCGTCGGTCCGCGCCACCTCCGCGCCGAGCGCCCGGGCGCCGGCGATGCAGCGCTCCACGATCTCCCGGTGCCCGGCGCGGCCGTACGCCCGCAGGGTGAACCAGGCGGCGAGGGCGCGCAGCCGGTGGGAGTTCTCGGGCGTGAGGTGGACCAGGTCCGGGTGCTCGTTCAGCGGGCCGAGGTAGGCGGCGGCGTTCTGGAAGACCCGGGCCTGGAGGTCCGGGCGGCGGGTGAACTGCACGGCGCTGTCGTACGGCACGTTGAGCCACTTGTGGAGGTCGACGCAGACCGAGTCGGCGAGGTCCAGCCCCGCGACCAGGTCCGCGTGCTCCGGTGAGAGTGCGGCGAAGACGCCGAAGGCGGCGTCCACGTGCAGCCAGAACCCGTACCGTTCGCGCAGCGCCGCGATCGCGCGCAGGTCGTCGAAGTCGACGGTGTTGACCGTCCCGGCGTTGGCCACCACCACGCACGGACCCGGGGCCTCGGCCAGCGCCCGCTCCAGTGCGGCCACGTCCACCGCCTCCCGGCCCGGCAGGACGGGCACCGTCCGCAGCGCCGTGCGGCCCAGGCCGAGCACCGACAGCGCCTTGGCGACGCTGGAGTGCGCGCTGCCCGACAGCACCCGGACCGGCCCCAGCGCGCCGACCCCGTCCTCGGCGACGTC
>NZ_JBHVET010001294.1:0-1062 GCF_042802135.1 Kitasatospora sp. NPDC057512 | reverse complement strand
GCTCCCTGGGCCTGTCGCCGAACCCCCGCTGACGGGAGTTCGACGACAGGCCCTAGGCTCGACCCCATGGACTGGACCGATCTGATCGACACCGCCTTCGAGGCATCCGGAAACAGCAGCAAGGCCAACCAGGCCGAGGCCGTCCGCGCCGTCGAGGCGACCGTCATCGACGGCGAGAAGCCGGTCGCCTCCACCGCCGGGCGCCACCCCGACCACTTCCGCAAGGGAGTGCTCGTGCTGACCACCCATCGGCTGCTCTTCCTGAAGGACGGGAAGCCGCCGGTCCCGGTTCCGCTCGCCGCCGTCACCGACGTCACCGTGACCCGCACCAAGCTCAACGGCGAAGTGCTCCTGGTGGTGGCGCTCACCGGCTCGCACCGCTTCGAGGACGTGGTCAAGGCCGAGTTCTTCGCCGAGCAGCTCCGGGCCTCCGCCCGGGCCGCCCGGAACGCCCCGAAGGCCGGGCCCGCCGCCGCCCCGGTCGAGGCGTCCACCGGCGAGCAGCTCATCGGCCAGCTGGAGCGGCTGGCCGCCCTGCGCGCCTCCGGTGCGCTCACCGAGGACGAGTTCACCCGCGCCAAGCAGCGCCTGATCGGCTAGGGCCCGTCTACGGCGCGGGCTGGAAGCTGTTGAAGACGACGTCCCGGACCGGGGCCTGGGCGGCCCACTCCGCGTCCGGGACTATCCAGTAGATCGAGTACCCGTACTTAGGCGGGGTCCCGGTCACGAAGCCGCGGTTGAGCGAGTGCATCCTGGGCGTGCCGTTGGTCCACTCCCAGTCCGCCGCGTTGGTCCACTGCCGGTAGGTGATCGCCGCCAGGTTCAGCCGCTGGTAGTTGCTGACCTGACCGCGGACGTTCGGCTCCGACTCCTGCCAGTCCGCGACCGCGCTCGCCCCGGGCGAGGTGGTCCACTCGATCCGCAGCTGGCTGCCGTCGGCCGCGTTCTTGAAGATCCGCCGGTTCGCGTCCGACCCGGTCGGCTGCAGACCGTCCGGCAGCACGACGGAGAAGCCGCTCGGGTCCTTGTACTCGTGGTACCCGGCCGGCACGGCACCTGTTG
>NZ_JBHVET010001293.1:0-1064 GCF_042802135.1 Kitasatospora sp. NPDC057512 | reverse complement strand
GTCGGCCGGCCGGCCTGCCCGCCGGGAGCCGACGGCCGGCTCACCGGCCGCGGCCGCGGCCGCGACGAGGCGGAGCAGTTCCTCCGCCAGCGCGTAGTCGATGTCGCCGGTGGCCGCGGCGGCCACCAGACGGCGGTGGGCGAGGTCGACGCGCGCGTCGACGTACACCGTCGTCGCGGCGGGCGGGCGCCCGAGGAGGGAGGGCTCGAAGCTCACCGACGTGCAGACGTCGCCACCGGCCGGATGCGCGAAGCGCTCCTGCTCGCCGGGCGCGCCCAGGTAGGCCGTGGTCCGGTCCAGATCGGCGTCGGTGCCGTCGGCCGACCGCCGGAACCTGCCGCGTCGCACCAGCACCAGGCGGTGGTCGTCCCGGGTCTCCGGCCGCGACCACCGGGTGTGGTCGGAGCGGCACCCCACCACGGTCACGGTGAACTCCGGCCGGGCGGCGAGGGTCGATGCGGACAGCATGCCGCGGACGGTACCCGCCGGGTACGACAGGACGGCCCGCAAGGATCTTCAAGACCTCCGGCGCCACCGCCCCGGATGCTGGGGCCCACGTGACGACACGAAGGGAGCCATCCATGGCCTCGATCCACAAGGAATTCGTCATCGACGCCCGCCCCGAAGCGGTGTGGTCGGTGCTCAGCGACTACGGCGCGGTGCACGAGCGGCTGGCGCCCGGGTTCGTCACCGACACCCTGCTGAGCTCGGACACCCGCACCGTCACCTTCGCCGACGGCACGATCGTGTTCGAACGGCTCGTCGACCTCGACCACGAGGCGATGCGGGTCGCCTACACGGTCGTCGGCGGCAGCCTCCACCCGTCCCACCACCACGCGTCCATGCAGGCCCTTCCGGAGGCCGGCGGCCGGACGAGGTTCGTGTGGCACACCGACGTCCTGCCGGACGCCCTGGCCGCACCGATCGCCGAGTCCGTCGAGCACGGTTCGGCGGTGATCCGCCGCACGCTGGAGGCCACGTCATCGGCCGCGCCCGGACACCGCATGGTCTTCGGCGACGCCGGGAGGTAACCGAGGACGGCGGAGCGCCGCCCCGAGCTGATC
>NZ_JBHVET010001292.1:0-1082 GCF_042802135.1 Kitasatospora sp. NPDC057512 | reverse complement strand
CCCTCGCTGGTGCCGGGGTCGTTGTCGGGCTGCGGGTCCTGGTACCAGAAGCCGCTGGGGCCGACGGCCGTCACCACACCGGGCACGGCGCTGACCGCGCTGCCCGCCAGCGGGGAGGTGCGGGCGGCGCCCTGGATGTCGTGGATGCGGGTGCCGCCGGGGTTGCCGCCGGTGCCGGTGGAGGAGGAGTTGCGCGGCACGGGCGCCGTGATCGCGAAGTCCGCCGCGTTGTTGTCGGTGTCGGTGGCGCCACCGCCCGTGCGCAGGGCGGCGGTGGAGTTCGACAGGTTGCCGGTCGGCGTGCCCTCGGCGGAGCTCGCGCCGCTGCCGTAGCCGACCAGGTCCTTCACCCCAGACTGGCTCGCGCAACCTGACGTGCAGGTCAGCGCCGTGCCGTTGGTGACGAGGGCGACCTTGCCGGAGGTCGCGGACATGGCGATCGTGCCGGTGGCGTCCGGCGTCGGCAGCGCGGCGCCCGTACCGGCTCCGGCGGCCTCCTGGACGAGGAGGTAGCGGCCGGGCGCGATCGTCCCGGAGAGGGTGGTCCGCGACCAGCTCCCGCCGGCGGCCGAGGCGTACTGCACCGTCCAGCCGGTGACGGACACCGGCGCGGTGCCGCGGTTGTACAGCTCGACGAAGTCGTTGGTGTACGGGGCGCCGGAGTTGCCGCCACCGCCGTACACCTGGCTGATCACGATGTCGGGCGACGCGGCCTGCGCCACGCCGCCGGGCAGCGCCACCAGCGCCGCCACCACGGCCGCGGCGGAGGCCGCCGCCAGCGTCCGGCGCCGGAACCGCGGCGCTCTCGGGTTGATCCGGGGGTTCGGGGTGCTCCGCATGAGGCTGACTCCTGACCACCGTCCGGGCACGCGGCCCGGCGGTTGTGACCACGGATGGGAAAGTGGGGCGCTGAGGTTCTAGCAGCGCCACCAGATCCCTACCGGTCGCGTCGGGCAACGGCCAGACGTACGGCGGAAGAACGTTTCTACGCGCGACAAGTGGGAGTCTCCACTCCGGATGGAGGCGGCCAACTACCGCTCCTCGAAGGTTCGTTGATCAGGCCCTCGGAACAGCACGGAGCC
>NZ_JBHVET010001291.1:0-1083 GCF_042802135.1 Kitasatospora sp. NPDC057512 | reverse complement strand
CCCCGGACCGCTTACCGTGCCGGTATGCATACCGACGAAATCCCGTGGGACGTCCTGCTGATCGGCGGGGCCTCCGGCCTCGGCAAGAGCCGCGCCGCCGACCTCCTGCGCGTCCAACACGGCGCGTTCGTCGTCGAGTTCGACGACGTCGTGGCCGCCCTCCAGGCCGCCACCAGCGCGGACAGCCACCCCGGCCTGCACCACTTCTCCGCCGTGCCCGACCCGGACGCGCTGGGCGCCGACCGCGTCCTGGAGCTCCAGATCGCCACCGCCCGCGCCCTGGACGACGCGCTGCTCGGCGTCGTGCGCAACCGGCTCACCGTGGACGTGCCCGCGATCGTGGAGGGCGACTACCTCACCCCGGCCGCCGCCGCCCGCGCCGCCGCCGAGGCCGCCGCCCAGGGGCGGCGGGTGCGCGCGGTCTTCCTGCACGAGGACGACCCGCGCAGCATCGGCGCCAACTACGCCGACCGCGAGCCCGACAGCGGCCCGCAGCCCGAGCGCGCCGCCGTCAGCGCCCGCTACAGCACCTGGCTCGCCGACCAGGCCCGCGCCCACGCGCTGCCCGTGGTCGAGTGCCGCCCGTACGCCACCCTGCCCGAGCGCCTGGCCGCCGCCCTGGCGTGACAACCGGGCGGGCCGGCGGGCGCGGCGGCGTGACGGCGGGTCAGGTCAGGCGTCCTCGATGTCCGAGATCAGCTTGCTGCCCAGGTCGCTCTGCACCGCCAGCCGGGTGTGCCCGGCGTCGGGGCCGGTTCCCCAGGTCAGCGTGACGGTGGTGAACAGGTGCCCGGCGCCGGAGTCGTGGTAGCGCACCTCCCAGCGGGTGGGCACGTCCTGGGCGCGCAGCACGCCGTCGGCGTGGTTGGCCTCCTCCCAGGCCGCCAGCCGCCGGCGGAAGTCCTCGGTGAGGTAGTGGGCGCGCAGCTCGGTGCCCAGGTCGTCGGTGCCGTCGGAGACGGCGTCGATGTAGGCGCCGTAGAAGTCGGCGACCCGGTCGACCGCGGAGTCCGGGCTGCCGCTGCGGACCGCGGAGTCCGCGGCGGTGTCGGTGTCGGTGTCGGTCATGTACGTCCCCATCCG
>NZ_JBHVET010001290.1:0-1086 GCF_042802135.1 Kitasatospora sp. NPDC057512 | reverse complement strand
CAGCCCCGGGCCAGGCCCGGCCCCGCAACGTACAGCTCCCCCGCGACGCCCGGCGGCATCAGGCGCAGCCGCGCGTCCAGCACATACACCCGGAAGCCCGCGACCGCACGGCCGATCGGCGGCACACCGGAACCCGGCGCCAGCGGGTCGCTCATCGTCGCGCAGACCGTGGTCTCGGTCGGGCCGTACGCGTTGATCATCCGCCGACCCGGCGCCCACCGCGCCACCAGCTCCGGCGGGCACGCCTCCCCCGCCACCACCAGGGTGCCGGCCGTGACGTCGGCACCGTCCACCGCCGCCAGGGCCGAGGGCGGCAGGGTCACATGGGTGACGCCGAGCCGGTGGTCCGTCAGCGACTCCAGCGGAGCGTCGGCCGAGGCCAGGACGAGGGCGGCGCCGCTGAGCAGGGCGCTGCACAGGTCCCAGAACGACGCGTCGAAGCTGGGCGAGGCGAACTGGAGGACCCGGCTGCCCGGCCCGACGCCGAGGCGCTCGACCTGCGCCGCCGCCAGTCCCGACACGCCACCGTGGCTGACCACAACGCCCTTGGGACGGCCGGTCGAACCCGAGGTGTAGATCACGTACGCCGGGTTCCGGACGTCGGGCGCGACCTCCGGGTCGCTCTCCAGCCAGTCGCCCTCAGCCACCATGGCCGGGTCGTCCACCACCAGCACCGGACGGGCATCCGCCAGCATGAAGTCGATCCGCGCCCGCGGGTACGCCGGATCCACCGGCAGGTACGCCGCCCCGGCCTTCAGCACGCCGAGGACGGCCACCACCGACTCCACCGAGCGCGGCAACGCCACCGCCACCAGCTGCTCCGGACCCACCCCCCGCGCGATCAGCGCATGCGCGAAACGGTTCGCCCGGGCGTTCAGTTGACGATACGTCAGCTCCAGACCACCACAGACCAGCGCGACCGCGTCCGGCGCCGCCGCCACCCGCGCCGCGAACAGCTCCGGCAGGCTCACCCCGGCCACCCCGCCCCCGGCGGCCGGCAGCAGCTCGCGCCGCTCCTCGGCCGACAGCAGGTCGACCGCGCCGATCGGCCGCTCGGGCGCGGCGGCGACCGCGGCCAGCAGCCTG
>NZ_JBHVET010001289.1:0-1090 GCF_042802135.1 Kitasatospora sp. NPDC057512 | reverse complement strand
CGGCTCACCCGAGCCGACCGCCGGGCGGCTCCGTTTCGGCGGCCCAACGGTGGCTCCAGGCGGTCAGCGGGCCGAGGGCGGTGACGAGGTCGGCACCGAGCGGGGTGAGGCGGTAGGCGTCGTCCTGCGGGGCGAGCAGCCCGGCCTCGGTCAGCTCGGCGATGCGGGTGCTGAGCACGCTGGAGGACATCCGCTCGCACCGGCGCTGGAGATCGCGGAAGCCCGCCGGGGCCTGGCTCAGCTCCCACAGGATGCGCAGCGTCCAGCGCCGTCCCAGCAGGTCGAGCGCGGCCATCACGGGGCGGCCCGAGTCCGAACCGCGGACGGGGCGTCCGGGGCGGGGTGCGCTCGATTCCGTTGCCATGCCGTGCTCCGTTCTTTGGGCGCGCCGAAGAGTACCCAGTTCATGCTTGCGCTTCTCTTTCCGAAGCATGATAGTGATTCGAAAAGAGAAGCACTGAGGCACATGGAAGCAGCAGGAGGCGCCGCATGCCGCGCATCGAACCGCTCACCCCGCCCTACTCCGCCGACATCGAACGATCCCTGCGCCGCTGGATGCCGCCCGGCACCGCGCACGAACCGCTCGCACTGTTCCGCGTCCTGCACCGCAACCCGGAACTCGCCTCCCGCATGTTCGCCCTCGGCGCGGGCCTGCTCGGCCACGGACTCCTGCCCGCCGCCGACCGCGAACTCGTGATCGCCCGCACCACCGCCCGCGCCGGCTGCGGCTACGAGTGGGGCGTCCACGCCGCCACCCTCGCCCCGCAGGCCGGACTCACCCCCGAACAGCTACGGGCGACCGCCGCCGACGATCCGCTGGCAGCCAGCGCCACCTGGTCCCCCCGGCAGGCGGCCCTGCTCGCCGCCGCCGACGAACTGCACGACACCGCCCGCCTCTCGCCTGCCGCCTGGGGCGCCCTGCGCCCGCACTACGACGACGCCCAACTCCTGGAACTCCTCGTCCTCACGGGCTGGTACCGCACCATCGCCTACCTGGCCAACGGCGTCGAGCTCGACGCGGAGCCGTGGGCCGCCCCGTTCCCCGGCACCGAGGAGGACGGCTGAGCCACGGCCCGGCCCGGTTCATCCC
>NZ_JBHVET010001288.1:0-1098 GCF_042802135.1 Kitasatospora sp. NPDC057512 | reverse complement strand
GCCCGCAGGCCCGCGGCGGTGAGCTGCCGGGCCAGGGTGCGGGCCACCTCGCGGGCGCGCTCGGCGCGGGCCGGCTCGGCGCGCAGCAGGCGCAGCGCGGCGAGGGCGGCTCCGGCGGCGGCCGGGGCGAGGCCGGTGTCGAAGATGAAGGTGCGGGCGGTCTCGGTGAGGTGCCGGATCACCCGGCGCGGGCCGAGGACGACGCCGCCCTGCGAGCCGAGCGACTTGGAGAGGGTGGCGGTGGCCACCGTGTCCGGCTGCCCGGCCAGCCCGGCCGCGGCGAGCGCCCCGGTGCCGCCGGGGCCGAGCACGCCCAGCCCGTGCGCGTCGTCCACCAGCAGCGCGGCGCCGTGCGCGCGGACGGCCTGCGACAGCGCGGGCAGCGGGGCCGCGTCGCCGTCCACCGAGAACACCGAGTCGGTGACCACCAGCGCCCGCCGCTGCGCCCGCCCGGCGAGCACCTCGGCCACCGCCGCCGGGTCGCCGTGCGGGGCCCGGTGGACGTCGGCGCGGGAGAGCCGGCAGCCGTCGATGAGGGAGGCGTGGTTGTAGGCGTCGGAGACGATCAGGGTGTCCGGGTCGGTGAGCGCGGTCAGCGCCGCGAGGTTGGCCGTGTACCCGGAGGAGAACACCAGCGCGGCCTCCACCCCGCAGAACTCGGCCAGCTCCTCCTCCAGTTCGGTGTGCAGCGCCGTCGTCCCGGTCACCAGCCGCGACCCCGTCGAGCCCCCGCCCCACCGCAGCGCCGCGTCCGCCGCGGCCCGGGCGACCACCGGATGCCTGGTCAGCCCCAGGTAGTCGTTCCCCGCGAGGTCCAGCACCGCGTCGTCCGCCGCCCGGCTGCGCAGCGTCCGCGTCAGCCCGGCCTCCGCCCGCATCGCGGCCGTCTCGTCGAGCCAGTCGAAGACGTGCGCGGGGGCGGAGGCGGCGAGGGCGGAGGGGCGCGGCTCGGCCGCGAGCGGATGGTTCATGCCCGGCACTCTGGCATGCCACCGCGTGTCGGGCAATGTGCGGATCGGCACAGTATCGACGGGCCATCCCTGTCGCGATTGCCCCGGGTGACCTCGCTGGTCATCCACTCCGGCGGCTGTTCGGGAC
>NZ_JBHVET010001287.1:0-1098 GCF_042802135.1 Kitasatospora sp. NPDC057512 | reverse complement strand
GGTTCTTGACGTCCTCGCCGGCCGTCTCGGCGGCCGGCTTCCCGTCGGCCTTCTCCTCGGCCTTCCCGTCGGACTTCTCGGCCTTCTCGGCCTTCTCGGCCTTCTTGCCGCTCTTGCCCTCGCCCCGGACGGCCTCCGTCACGGCACCGCCCGTCGCGGCGGCCTCCGCCGCGGCGTCCCGCTCCTCCTGCGCGGCCGGATCGATGCTCGCCGGGTCCTCCCGCCCGGGCCGCTTCTTCCCCACGATCACGAAGTACGCCACCGCGCCCGCGAACACCGCGATGGACACCCAGTCGTTCAGCCGCAGGCCGAAGTAGACGTGCGCGTCGTCGATCCGCAGCCACTCGATCCAGAACCGGCCCACCGTGTACGCGGCCACGTACAGCGCGAACGCCCGGCCGTGGCCCAGCGTGAAGCGGCGGTCCGCCCAGATCACCAGCAGCGCGACACCGACGCACCACAGCGACTCGTACAGGAAGGTCGGCTGGTAGACGCCCTTCACGACCTCGCCGTTCGGCAGCGTCTTGTCGATCTCCAGGCCCCACGGCAGGGTGGTCGACCGGCCGTACAGCTCCTGGTTGAAGTAGTTGCCCCAGCGGCCCAGCGCCTGCGCGAGGGCGATGCCCGGCGCGATGGCGTCGGCGTACGCGGGCAGCGGCACGCCCCGGCGGCGGGCGCCGATCCAGGCGCCGACCGCGCCCAGCGCGACCGCGCCCCAGATGCCGAGGCCGCCCTCCCAGATCTTGAGGGCGTCCCAGGGGTTCTTCCCCTCGGCGAAGTACAGGCGGCCGCCGTCGGTGATCACGTGGTAGAGGCGGCCGCCGACCAGGCCGAACGGCACGGCCCACACGGCGATGTCGCCGACGGTGTGCTTGGCACCGCCCCGGGCGACCCAGCGCTTGCTGCCGAGCCAGACGGCCACGACGACACCGAGGATGATGCAGAAGGCGTAGGCGCGCAGCGGGATCGGTCCGAGGTACAGGACGCCCCGCGACGGGCTGGGAATGTAGGCGATATCCATGGCAGTTCCGACGCTACAGGGTCCGAAGGCCCGCTCGGACACCCTTGGGGTCACAGAAACCGAACAACGGGCCGCGC
>NZ_JBHVET010001286.1:0-1101 GCF_042802135.1 Kitasatospora sp. NPDC057512 | reverse complement strand
GCCGTAGAAGGTGGTCCAGCTGCCGTCGGCCTTCTTGTCGGCGGTCCAGATCCTGTCGTCGGTGCCGATGGCGAACAGGCGGATGGTGTCGCCGATGGTGGTGGTGGCGACCTGCTTGACGCCGAGGACGCCGGGGACCGATTCGAAGGTGGTCCAGGGGCCGTTGCCGGTGCTGTCGGTGGTCCAGATCTGGCTGTCGGCGCCGACGGCGAACACCCGCACGGTGGAGCCGATCG
Source organism: Kitasatospora sp. NPDC057512 (assembly GCF_042802135.1). Classification (NCBI taxonomy): domain Bacteria; kingdom Bacillati; phylum Actinomycetota; class Actinomycetes; order Kitasatosporales; family Streptomycetaceae; genus Kitasatospora; species Kitasatospora sp. NPDC057512. The sequence continues at coordinate 865 of NZ_JBHVET010001286.1, read as the reverse complement.
TGGTGGCGGCGATGTGCTGGATGCCGCTGCTGGGGATCGCCTCGAAGGTGCTCCACGTGCCGGCGGTGTAGTCGCCGGTGCTGGTCCAGATCCGGCCGTCGCCGCCGATCGCGAACAGCCGCACGGTGTTGCCGACGACGGTGGCGGTCACCTGCTTGATGGCGCTGCTGGGCAGGGGCGTGAACGCGCTCCAGGTGCCCGCGGCGTAGTCGCCGTCCGCACCGTAGATGCGCTCGTCGCCGCCGATCGCGAACAGGCGCACCTTGTCGCCCATGGCGACGGCGGTCACCTGCCGGATGCCGCTGTTGCCCGGCACGACCTCGAACGGCGACCAGACGCCGGCACTGTTCCGGGTGGCGGTCCGGATCCGCTGGTCGCTGCCGATCCCGAACAGGCGCACCTTGTCGCCCATCGTGACGGCGCTGACCTGCCGGACGCCGCCGCTGTTCGGCACGGCCTCGAAGGTGCCCCACACGTTCGTGGTGTACGCGCCCTCGTTGGCCCAGATCTGGCTGTCGCCGCCGATCGCGAACAGCCGGCTGGCCGGACGGGAGACCCGCACCTGGTTCACCCAGCCGGCGAGGTCGTCGACGCGGGAGCTGTAGGCGCCGGTACGGGTCTCGGTGGCCGGGGTGCCCAGGCAGCCGCCCTGCCAGGAGCGGGAGGCGACGGCCACCAGCTCGGCCTTGCCGTTGACCTCGCGGATCGCGGGGGCGCCGGTGTCGCCCTTGCAGATCGCGGCGCCGCCGGTGCCGGTGATGCCGATGCCGGTCGCGCTCACCGTGTCGAGGCTGAACGCGCCGGTGTGGAGCTTGTTCGGCACCCACTCGTCCTTGGTCCGGCCGAAACCGGCGACGCGCAGGCT
>NZ_JBHVET010001285.1:0-1106 GCF_042802135.1 Kitasatospora sp. NPDC057512 | reverse complement strand
CCCGCGGGGTGCGCGGGGCCGCCCGGGGGAGACGGGTCAGGGGGTGGTGGGGAAGTCGTCGGTGCGGATGCCGGCGAGGAAGGACTGCCAGGCCTCGGGGGTGAAGCCGAGGGCGGGGCCGTGGGGGTCCTTGCTGTCGCGGACCGGGATGATGCCGGTGATGCTGTCGGCGACCTCGACGCAGTCGTCGTTGGGGTTGCTGGCGGTTGCCTTCCTCCAACGGATGGGGAGCGCGGAGGCGACAGGGAAGTGGGTCACTTGAGCGTTTCTCTCTTCTGTGCGATGAGGTTGCGCGACTGGTCCAGATCCAAGGCGGTTGCCATGATTTCGTCGAACGCCGCTCGATAGATGTCGACTTGGTCCGGATCCTCCACCCAGTCGCTGATGAGCGTTCCGCTGAGCAGGACCAGGTCGAGATCGCGCTGTCGAAACTCCAGGAGCGCGAACGGCCCGGTCATTCCGGGATGCGGCGGAGCCATGGACGGCATGATCTGGACTTTGATGTTGGGGAGTTGGCTGAACTGGAGCAGCTTGTCCAACTGGTCGGCCATCACGCCCGGAGCGGCACTCATCGTCAGGGCCGATTCGTGGATCACGGCCCACAGCTTCAGCGGGTTCTCGGACCGGGTGAGGACGGACTGCCTGTTGATCCGGACTTCGACGCGCTCCTCGACGCTGGGCTTGTTTATCACGCCACTGGCGATGATGGCGTGGGCGTGGTGGCGGGTCTGCAGGAGTCAGGGGACGTAAGCGGACTGGTAGGACTTGTTGTCGACTGCCGTCTCTGAGCTTCACCAGGTTGACGCCGTTGACCTGGCTGGCCACCTCTTCGGCCGACAGGTTCTTCAGCTCGCGGAGCCTCCTCAGCTCGGCGGCGATGCGTCGATACCGTACGGCTGGCACTGCGACTGCCATCTATGTAACCTCTCCAGGACGTTCAGCTACCAGTGTGCATACGAGTGGTGACGGTTCACCACCACTGGCCGCCCGGGCACCGCATCTACCTCGCGCTCGATGTCGACTCCACCCGTCTCCGGGTCGAGGTGCACGACGCCATGCGCGATCGGCCGCCCGTCCTCGTCGCGCCCGGCCTCTATGTCGAGGCC
>NZ_JBHVET010001284.1:0-1109 GCF_042802135.1 Kitasatospora sp. NPDC057512 | reverse complement strand
ACCCGAGGAAGCCAGCCATGACCACCGCACCCGTCCATACCAGCCCCCAGGCCGCGATGCGCCTGCGCGAGCTCGTCTTCGGCGCCGCCTGCGCCGCCGCCGTCCGCGCGGCCGCCCGGCTCGGCGTCGCCGACGTCCTCGGCGACACCCCGGCCACCGTGACCGACCTCGCCGTCGCCCTCGACACCGAGCCCCGCCAACTGCGCCGCCTGCTGCGCGCGCTCGCCTGCTACGGGCTCTTCGCGCAGAGCGGCGACGACCGCTTCGAGCACACCGAGATGTCCCGACTGCTGCGCGAGGACGCCCCCAACTCGCTGCGCTACATCTCCCTCTGGTGCACCGAGCCGTGGACCTGGGAGGCCTGGCCGAAGCTGGACGAGGCGGTCCGCTCCGGCCGCAACGTCTTCCCCGACCTGTTCGGCAAGGAGTTCTTCGACTACCTGCACAGCGACGCGGGCGACTCGGCGAAGGTCTTCGACAAGGCGATGACCACCTCCAGCCGGCAATCCGCCGAGGACTTCGCCGACTACCTGGACCTCACCGGCATCGACTCGGTGGCGGACATCGGCGGCGGCCAGGGCCACGTGCTGGCCAGCCTGCTGGAGAAGCACCCGGCGCTGCACGGCACCCTGCTCGACCTGCCCAAGGTGGTGGCCGGCGCCGACCCCCGGCTCCAGGACGGCGGCGCCTTCTCCGCCCGCGCCCGCCTCGTCCCGGGCGACTGCCGGACGGAGATCCCGGTCCGCGCCGACCTCTACATCATCAAGAACATCCTGGAGTGGGACGACGACAGCACCCGCCGCACCCTCGCCAACGTGGTGAAGGCGGCCGGCTCCGGCGCCCGCGTGGTGGTGGTGGAGAACCTGGTCGACAACAGCCCCTCGATGCGCTTCACCACCGCGATGGACCTGATGCTGATGCTCAACGTGGGCGGTGCCAAGCACTCCGAGGAGAGCATGGTCGGACTGATGGCGGAGGCCGGACTGGCGGTCACCGCGGTCCGCCCGGTCAACCCCTACCTGCACGCCTTCGAGGCCGTCGTGAGCGGCTGAGCCGACCCCGCACACCTCCGTACGACGAGAACGACCGCCGGCCCCGGACATCGGGGG
>NZ_JBHVET010001283.1:0-1115 GCF_042802135.1 Kitasatospora sp. NPDC057512 | reverse complement strand
CCTTCGTGCTGACCGTGGACCGCGAACTCGCCCGGGCCGTCCCGGCCGGCCCGCCCGCCCTCGCCGACGACGCGGCCGACCTGATCAGCCGCGCCGCCGAGTCCGAGCCCGCCACCGCCGTCCGCCGCCTGCTCGCCGAGACGCCCGCCGTCCTGGCCGCCGACCTCCCCGAGGACCACCGCGCCTGGTTGGAGGAGCACCGGCTCAGCGGCCCGGCGGCGCTCGCCGAGTTCCTCGGACTGGAGGCCGAGCTCCGGGCCGAGGGCGTCGCGCTGCTCGACCCGGCCGCCGAACTCACCGACCTCGCCCTCCCCGGCGGGGGCACCCTCGCCCAGGCCGCCCTGCTGCTGGTCGAGCGCCTGGTCGAGGAGGTCCGCCCGCTGCCCGACGAGACGGTGGCCGGCGACGTCCCGATCCCGGACGCGCTGATAGACGGCGTCCTCGGCGACATCGCGGACGAGTTCGGCCTCCCCGCCCGCTACCTCGCCGACCGCACCGCCCTGCGGCGGGACGCCCTCGACCTGCTCCACCGCCTCGCCCTGATCACCCCCACCCCCCACCCCACCCGCCCCCCGGCCTGGCGCCTGCGCCCCCCGGCCGCCCGCTACGCCCCGGCCCCCGACCTCCACCCCGTCCCCGGTACCGGCCGCCACTCCCGCCCCGGCCCGCTGATCCCGCCCCCGGCCGGCCCCCGCACCGGACAGCCGGCGTAGCGGACCGCCGTGTCGGCGGCGCGCGCCGGGCCGCCCCGGCTCCGCCGCCGGGCAGCGGAAAGCAAGAAGCACCGGGCCCGGAACGGGACCGCGGTGCTGGGCTGGGCAGGGGCTACTTGCTGGCGGAGGCGCTGGCGAGGGGGCCGTGTTCGACGGTTTCCACGGTGGCGCCGACGCCCAGGGTGCCGAGGGCGACGGAGGCGAGGACGGCGGTGACGGCGAGCAGTCGGCGGTGCCGTTGGGGCAGGGGGAAGCGCGGTTCCTGGTAGGGCGCCTGAGGGTTGGCGTTCATGACAGGGAGGCTTCCAGGGCGGTGTGAACGGTCGGTACGCGCGGGTGAAGTCCGGACGGGGGTTGGGCGTCGGTTGGCCGCGTACGCCCCACCCGTCACCGGGCGGGGCG
>NZ_JBHVET010001282.1:0-1123 GCF_042802135.1 Kitasatospora sp. NPDC057512 | reverse complement strand
CGCCGTGTTCGTCCCGACCACCACCCGCACCCGCAAGCAGTACCGGCGCATCAGCTTCCCCGGCCGCCCCGCCCCGTACGCGATCTGCGCCAACGGCGGACATCTGCTGGTGGACGGCGAGACCGACTGGGACTGGCACGCCCAGGTACGGCGCACCCTGGCCGCCGAATGCGCCCCCCTGGCCGAGGTTCGGCCTGGCGCGTTCGGGACTTCGGCGTCAGGACTTCGACACGGTGAAGGAGACCGCCGCGTTGTCGCCACCGCCGCCCTGCCAGGTGCACTTGTACCCGGCCGGGGCGTCGCAGCTGTAGCCGTTGCTGCCCCAGTAGGGGTTGTTCCAGTGCACCTTGACCGGGTTCTGCTCCCCGGCCACGTTGAAGCTGACCTCACCCTCGGTGCCGGTCATCACGCCCTCCGACTCGCTCGCCCACTTCGCGGTGACACCGGGCTGGACCATCGAGGGCGGCATCATGCCGTCGGACCAGATCCCCCACTGCAGGCTCGCACCGGAGCGGGTGAGCAGCTTCCCCGAGTTGTTGGTCAGGTTGATGCTCGTGCTCCGGGAGGCGCTGGTGAGGCTGGGCATCTCCGCGGCGGCGGCCTTGCCCCAGCTGCGCCCGATGCTGAAGGTGACCGAGGTGTTGTCCCCGCTGCCGCCGCTCCTGGAACAGGTGTACCCGTCCGGGACGGAGCAGCTGTAGTCGTTGCTGCCCCAGTACGGGTTGTTCCAGTGCAGCTTGACCTCGCCGCCGTTGTCGAGCGCGTACGTGATGTTGCCCTCGGTCCCGGTCGCGAACCCGCAGGACTCGCTCTGCCAGCTGGAGGACTTCGTGTTGGGGATGTAGTCGGACGGCAGCATGTCGTTCGTCCAGCAGCCGTGGTCGAGCTTGTCCCACGTCTTGGTCAGGCCGGACCCGCTGCCGTTGGAGAGCGTGACCTTCGTGGAACGGTCCGCGGCGACCAGCGGCACGTTCGCCGCCGCGCTCTCGGCGGCCGGGCGCTGCGCCGCCGAGGCCTGCGGCCCGGCCGGTCCGGCCGCGGCCTGCGCGGACGGGGCGAGGGCGACCGCTCCGGCCGCCATCAGCACGGCGGTGAGGGCGCCCGCGGCCGTGCGGCCCAGACC
>NZ_JBHVET010001281.1:0-1125 GCF_042802135.1 Kitasatospora sp. NPDC057512 | reverse complement strand
GCTGTCACCTGCGGGCTACCAGTCAGCCCCGCGCTCGCGGGGGTTGCTCCGCGGCCTCGGCGGTCCCGGTGGGCGCGACGATGTCGGCCCCGCGCTCGCGGGGGTTGCTCCTCCTGGTCGACCTCGATGCGCGTCGCCGCGGCGTCGGCCCCGCGCTCGCGGGGGTTGCTCCAGCCCACGGCCGCCGCAGGAAACCCGCGGTGGGTCGGCCCCGCGCTCGCGGGGGTTGCTCCAGGAGCAGCGCGCCGCCGCCGCCGACCGGCACGTCGGCCCCGCGCTCGCGGGGGTTGCTCCCCCGGGCCCGGCGGGCGGGACAAGGGGGTTCTGTCGGCCCCGCGCTCGCGGGGGTTGCTCCCGACCGGAGCGAGGGAGACGTCATGGCGCGGCGTCGGCCCCGCGCTCGCGGGGGTTGCTCTCTCTGGGATGTGCTCGCCAACTACCTGGTGCCGTCGGCCCCGCGCTCGCGGGGGTTGCTCGTCCTCAAGGTCCTCGTGCGCCGCAGCACCTGAGTCGGCCCTGCGCTCGCGGGGGTTGCTCCTGGCTGACGATGGCGTGGTACCAGTCCGGCCGGTCGGCCCCGCGCTCGCGGGGGTTGCTCGCCCCGGCCTCGCCCCAGAGGATCGAGTCGTGGGTCGGCCCCGCGCTCGCGGGGGTTGCTCGCCCCGGCCTCGCCCCAGAGGATCGAGTCGTGGGTCGGCCCCGCGCTCGCGGGGGTTGCTCCATCCAGCCGCGGGCGTCGATCGGGCGGGGGGTGTCGGCCCCGCGCTCGCGGGGGTTGCTCCATGGGGCGCATCCTGGAGATGCTCGACATGGCGTCGGCCCCGCGCTCGCGGGGGTTGCTCCGTGCATGTGGTCGAACCCGCAGGTGTCGGCCTGTCGGCCCCGCGCTCGCGGGGGTTGCTCCCGTGGCCCGCCGGGCGTTGAGTGGTGCGATGGGTCGGCCCCGCGCTCGCGGGGGTTGCTCCGGGGAGGTCTTCATCGGCGTGGACGCCGGCGGGTCGGCCCCGCGCTCGCGGGGGTTGCTCCCGAGGTGAGTCTGGGCATCGGGGCGTCACCTCGTCGGCCCCGCGCTCGCGGGGGTTGCTCGGGGTGATGCGCCCTTGGGACCTCGGCGGCACTGTCGGC
>NZ_JBHVET010001280.1:0-1125 GCF_042802135.1 Kitasatospora sp. NPDC057512 | reverse complement strand
GATAATATCTACTCACGGCTCGGACAGGCTGTCTTTTATTCTCTCGGCGCCCTGTCGGCGACCACCGAAGCGGACCGGCTCGCGGCCCGGGCCGTCCGGCACCGACGGCTGGGCGACCTCCGCTAGGGCTCCCGCCCAGTGCTCGCGGTCCGGCGCGGCGGTGTGGCGCCGGTCTCAGCGCGGGGTTGATCGTCTGTACCCACCGTGCTTCGACCGGGCCGGCGAGTGACGCCCGCCGAGCCCCGCACGGTGAGTGCGCTCACACGTGATCAACACCCACGACGGGCGGTAGTAGACACCCCCGGAGGGCCCGCGCCACCCCGACGCCCCCCGCGTTCGCGCAGCTCACCCCCGCTCCGCACGCTCCGCGCGAGCGCCCCTTCGAATCCACGGCGGCCCCTTCCGTACGACCGCGGGTCGTACCGAGGGGGTCTTGGCGGGGGCCGATCCCGTCTGCCAACAATGGCTCAGTCGTCAGCCGCACCGGCTCCTGTCCCGCCGGTGAACGGCTTGCCGCCGAGCACCCCCCGCGACCGTTCCGGCCCCTGTCCGGCCGAGGTCCGAGGCGGGGAGTGACCCGGCCCAACCCGATTGAGGTCCTGCTCTTTATGCCCGCTTTCAAGCTCCGTATGCGCACTTCCGCCGCGATTCTCGCCGGCGCCGCCGGTCTGACCGCCCTGGGCGCGGGTGTCCTGCCCGCCACCGCGAACGCCGCCACCGCCTCCCCGCAGGCCATCGCCGCCCAGATCGTCCCGGCCAACCAGCTGGCGTCGTTCAGCCAGATCATCGCCCACGAGTCGAGCTGGAACGTGACCGCGACCAACGCGAGCTCCGGTGCGTACGGCCTGGCCCAGGCGCTGCCGGGCTCCAAGATGGCCTCGGCGGGCTCGGACTGGAAGACCAACCCGGCCACCCAGATCAAGTGGGCGCTGGACTACATGAACACCCGCTACGGCAGCCCGAACGCCGCCTGGAACTTCTGGCAGGCCAACCACTGGTACTAAGCCGACCCCATCGGCCCACCAGGCTCCGACCGTCACCTGACCACTCCCCCTCACCCCGGGGGTCGGACAGGGACCACCGGGGTGCCCGAGAGGGCCCGGACCCGCGCGATCCGCGTGGTCC
>NZ_JBHVET010001279.1:0-1126 GCF_042802135.1 Kitasatospora sp. NPDC057512 | reverse complement strand
GGCGGGCTCCTCGGGTCGATCGGAAACTCAGGGAAGTGCCGGAAGCATCACTTCCCGTTCTTTCGGGCGTGGATCGAGACCGTCGCCCGAAGCGGAGCGCGTGGCGGTGAGTGTCGGCCGCACCAGGGTCTCTGCGGCCCTGAGCCGACGAATGCCTTCACCGCAGCCCAACGACCGCGCATCCGAAGGGGCCCGGCTCAGTCGAAGGGGCTTGTCGTCTCGACCCCGTTCTCGTACCACTTCACGCGGTCCCGCACCTCCTTGGGCGACTCCCTGATCATCTTCAGCTCCCAGGCCGTCCAGTGCTCCTCGGGGGTCGCGAGGTCGCCGAACTTCTCGGCCCACTCCCGGGCGTTCGCCTTCCCGATCTGGTCGAGGTTGAAGAAGATCTCGGTCGTCTTCCCCGGAGTGAGCGCCTCGCGGACGGTCTCCATCCAGTTCGTTCCCCTGGGGAAGTCGTGGTACGACTTCGCCTTGATGGCAGGCGACTTGGCGAATGCGTCCAGAATGAACTTGCCGTCGTCGTCCGCGGTGACACCGAGGGCGAGCCGCTTCGGGCAGTAGTTCTTCGCGTTGTGGACCAGGACCGGCAGGTCGCCCGCCAGCGCGTAGTACGTGTGGAGGTCGTCGACGGTGAGGTTGTAGGCGGGCTGGAGGGTGTTCCAGTGCCGGACGTCCTCGACGCGCCGGGGCTGTCCGGCCGGGTCGCGCAGCTCGTCGCCGGGCTTGAGGTCGGCGGCGTCGGTCCACCGCTGCTGGTTCTCGGACCAGAAGGGGTGGTGGTCGGTGCTGGTCAGGGACTTCCCGGCGCCGAGCGAGATGTCGGTGAAGTCGCGGTCGTCGGGGGTGTAGATGGTGTCCGTGACCCGGCGGGGGCCGGTCAGTCCGGTGGCGGGGTCGGTGGCGAGGACCTCGTCGCCGATCCGGACCGTCTCGATGGCGCGGGTGGAGCCGTCGGCCATCAGGACGCGGGTGCCGGCCGGGAAGCTGTTCAGCAGGCACTCGGTGGGGAGTCGGGTGACGAGCTTCTGGATGAACTCGACGGCCTTCTCGCCCCAGGAGCCGAACTTCTTGGCCCACTGGGCGAGTTTGGCGACGGCGGCGCCGTCGCCGATGAAGGGGATCG
>NZ_JBHVET010001278.1:0-1131 GCF_042802135.1 Kitasatospora sp. NPDC057512 | reverse complement strand
GTGCGGGCCCCCGCTTCGCGATGATCGCGAGTCAGCGTGGAGGCTGACGTCAGCCGATGATCTGGATGTTCTCGGCCTGCGGGCCCTTCTGGCCCTGGGTGACGTCGAACTCGACCTTCTGGCCCTCGAACAGCTCACGGAAGCCCTGGGCAACGATGTTCGAGTAGTGGGCGAACACGTCGGCGCCGCCACCATCCTGCTCGATGAAGCCGAAGCCCTTCTCGCTGTTGAACCACTTCACGGTGCCGGTAGCCATAACCGTCTCCTCTAAATCCTGGGGGCATCAGGGATCCACACCTCGTGGATCCCCGTGGTAGCCGCGATCCCCATCCGGAGACTGAAACACCGGACAAAACAAATGCGCCTGTCGGTTGGTACCAGCAGGCGCACACCACGTTCATGGGAACCAAAACTGCAACTCCTACGACCGTAACAGGCCCCGGGGCGAAACGGGAATTCTCGCGGCGCTCTTCTCCGGCGCACCGCCGGGGCGCCGGTGCCCCGCCGGCCGCACGGCACCGGCGGCCGGCGCGGCACGGCAACCGCGCAGCACCGGCAACCACGTGGCACCGGCAACCATGCGGCGGGGCCGCTCAGCGGCGGGCGGCCGCCAGGGAGCGGAGCTGGACGTGGACGGCGGCGGGTTCGGTGCCGGTGAGGGCGGCGACCTCGGCGGCGGACAGGTCGAGGACCAGGTGCAGCAGCAGGACGTCCTGCTGGGCGGCGGTGAGGTGGGCGACCGGGCCGAGCGGCCGGGGGCCGGCCAGGGCGCAGACCCGGCGGCGCACCGCCTGCCAGGCGCAGGCGGCCGGGCTGGCGGTGGCCAGGGCGTCCAGCCAGTGGCCGCCGAGCTCCTCGAAGGCGGCGCGGACGGCCAGGGGCGCGTCGGCGGGCGACAGGAGCAGCGCGGCGTAGTCCAGGTAGTGGCGCAGGTGGAGGTCGTGCAGCGCCCACAGGCCCAGGGCGGGCCCGGGGGCGGCCGGGCGGCGTGGTGGTGTCGGCATGGTGGTGTCCCGAGGTTTCCCTAGGTGTCCCGAGGTGTCCCGAGGTTCCCGCAGGTGGTGCGGGCGGATGCCGGCCCGCGACGGGGACGCGGGCGGGTGCTCGTCCGTGGGTGGCTGGGGTCCTGTC
>NZ_JBHVET010001277.1:0-1132 GCF_042802135.1 Kitasatospora sp. NPDC057512 | reverse complement strand
GGCGGTGCGGTCGTGCTCGCGGCCGGCGGCGGGATCGTGGTGGCCGCCCGGCGCAAGGCGGCCCGGAAGGCCTGAGCCGGCTGAGCCCGGCGATCCGGCCCGGTGGGTCGGAAAGGGCGGAGACGACGGAAAGGTCGGAAAGGCCTGAGGTTCGTCGGCTGACCGAATCGGAGCCCTCGGTGATTGAACCTGATCACCGAGGGCTCCGTTCTCTCTTGAAGTGGCGAAGTCCATTCAGGTTTGCCGAATCCGCGTTCTGCGAGGTGACGGCTGTGATGGGCTGGCCCAAGCACATCGAAAGACGGACGGACAGTCGATATCCGGTCGTGCGGCGGGGTGTGGCGGGGTGCGGGAGTGCCGGTAGAGTCCCCCGGACAGTCGTAGCGGGCCACCGCGTACCACTCAACACGCCTGCTGCGCACGACCGTTCGGAGGGGAACAAAGTAATGGCGCGACAGCAGCGGCACTTCGCGATCGGCGCGACGGCACTCGCCGGCACGGCTGCGGCCGGTTTTCTCCTGCCTCTGGCACTGGCCACCAATGCCTCGGCGCACGTGCCGAGTTGGTCGGTGACCTGCGACAAGATCGTGATCGATCTGATCAACTACAGCCCCAAGGCCGACGTGAAGAACACCGTCAGCCTCACCATCGACGGCGAGAAGGTCCTGGACGCCAAGGCCTTCCCCGCGGAGTTCCACGGTTCCTTCCCGGTGAAGGACCACGATGCCCCGATCAAGGCGAACCTGGTGGTCACCACCACGGAGAGCCCGAACGAGAAGGGCTGGAACATCAACGAGACCAAGACCATCGAGCCGTGCCACACGCCGACTCCGACCCCGACCCCGACCCCGACCCCCACCAAGACCCCGACCCCGACTCCCACCCCGACGCCGACCGCGACCCCGACTCCCACCCCGTCGGTGACGCCCCCGGCCACCCCGACCCCGTCGGTGACGCACACCCCGAGCAAGACCCCGACCCCGGCGCCCTCCGCGAGCGCGCCGGCGCTCGCCCAGACCGGTAGCAGCGACGCGACCCCGATGATCGCGGCGGCCGGCGGCGGCGTGCTGCTGGTCGGCGGCGCGCTGGTGCTGCTCGCCCGCAAGCGCCGTGGCGGTAGCGAGAGCTGACG
>NZ_JBHVET010001276.1:0-1134 GCF_042802135.1 Kitasatospora sp. NPDC057512 | reverse complement strand
GGTCAGTACGCCGAGGCGGCGTTCTCGGCGAGGACCGCCCGCAGCCGGGTGGTGCGCGACTGCGCCTGGCGCTCGGCGACGGCCTGGACGAGCGCCGGGCCCGCGGCGTGCACCACGGACAGGTGCCGCTCACCGCGGCCGAAGGCGGTGTAGACCCACTGCCGGGTGAGCGCCTGGGCGGCGTCCTCCGGGACCACCACGACCGCGCCGGGCCAGCGCCGGCCGACCGCCTGGTGGACGGTCAGCGCCCAGCCGTGCCGCAGCCGGGCGGCCTCGGCCGGCGGGACGGTGCGCTGCGAGCCGTCCGCGTACTCCAGGTGCAGACCGGTCGCGTCGCCGTCCAGCACCCGGGCCGGGCGGGTGATGCCGGGGGCGGGGGAGTCGACCACCCGGTCGCCCGGGTCGAAGCCGCCGAACCGGCCGGGGCCGGGATTGAGCCGGGTCTTGGCGGCGGCGTTCAGCGCGCGGGTGCCGGCCGGGCCGCCGTGGCCCGGGGTGAGCAGCACCACCTGCTCGGCCGGGATGCCCAGCGCGCGCGGGATGGAGTCGGTGAGCAGCTGGACGGCGCGGTGGACGGCCTCGCCGGCGTCCTTGGCGGTCAGGATGACCACCTCCTTGTCCGGCGCCTCGACCGGCTGGAGCTCGCCGATGCCGACGCCGGAGACCAGCTCGCCGATCGGGCCGAAGTCCGGGGTGCGCGAGGCGACCGCCGGGCAGGCCTTGGCGGCCAGCAGGTCGGCGAAGACCCGACCGGGGCCGGCCGACCAGAGCTGGCCCGGATCCCCGCTGAGCACCAGCCGGGTGCCGTCGGCCAGCGACTCCAGGACGACGGCGGCCAGGTCGACGTCCAGCAGCGGGGCGTCCAGCACGACCAGCAGGTCCAGGGCGAGCATGCCGTCCGGGGCGCGGCCGGGGCCGGCGGCGCCGGAGAGCAGCTCGGCGAGGGTGACCACGGGGGCCCCGGCGCCCGCCTCGGCGAGTGCGGCGAGGGAGTCCCGCCCCTGGTCCGTCCAGGTGGCGGCCCAGGCCCGCAGCCCGAGGCCGCGGGCGGCGGCGACCAGCGCGGCCGGCTCGGCGCGGGCCGCCTCGCCGCCGGTGTGCAGCACCAGGGCGTGCTCGGCGACGGCCTTGATC
>NZ_JBHVET010001275.1:0-1135 GCF_042802135.1 Kitasatospora sp. NPDC057512 | reverse complement strand
CCGCAGGAGCAGCTGCTGTGCGGCCTCTTCGCCGAGGTCCTCGGCCGGGAGCTGGTGGGCATCGACGACAACTTCTTCGACCTGGGCGGGCACTCGCTGCTGGCCGCCCGCCTGGCCTCCCGGGTCCGCGAGACCCTCGGCCTGGAGCTGGGACTGCGGATGCTGTTCGAGGCGCCGACCGTGGCCGGCCTCACCGAGCGCCTGGTCATGGACGACCCCGAGGACGCGCTGGACGTGGTGCTGCCGCTGCGTTCGACCGGGACCGGGACGCCGCTGTTCTGCGTCCACCCCGGCGGCGGCATCAGCTGGTCGTACAGCGGACTGCTGAACCACCTCGGCCCGCAGCACCCGGTCTACGCCATCCAGGCGCGCGGCCTCGGCCGGCCCGAACCCCTGCCGACGTCCTACGAGGAGATGGCGGCCGACTACGCCGACCAGATCCAGAAGATCCAGCCGGAGGGCCCGTACCTGCTGCTCGGCTGGTCCGCCGGCGGGCTGATCGCCCACGCGCTCGCCTGCGAGCTGCAGTCGCGCGGCGAACGGACCGCACTGCTGGCGATCCTCGACGCCTACCCGGTCAAGGAGGTGCGGTTCGAGGTGGCTCCGGTGCCCACCGTGCGGGACGTGCTCGTCGGGGTGCTCGACGTCGACCCGGACGAGCTGGGCGACCGGGAGATCACCTACGCCGAGGTCGCCGAGGTGCTGAACCGCCGGGGCAGCGCGCTGGCCGGCCTGACCGAGCGACAGGTCGAGGTGATCGTCGAGATCATGATCAACAACTCGAAGCTGGCGGTCGACTTCGTCCCCGGCGGCTTCGACGGGGACCTGCTGCTGTTCAACTCCACGATCGACCGCGCCGAGGACGACGCCGGGCCCGAGACCTGGCGCCCCTACGTCACCGGCCGGATCGAGTCCCACGAGATCACCACCCGGCACGACCGGATGACCCAGGCCGGCTCGCTGGCCCAGATCGGACCGGTCCTGGCCGCCAGGATCACCGAGGCCGTCGGCGACACCGACGGCACCACCACCCTTTCCCACCAGGAGGACTGACCCGTGACCAACCCCTTCGACGACCAGGACGGCACCTTCCTCGTGCTCGTCAACGACGAGAACCAGCACTCGCTCTGGCCGC
>NZ_JBHVET010001274.1:0-1137 GCF_042802135.1 Kitasatospora sp. NPDC057512 | reverse complement strand
CTACACGCCTGTAGAGTTCAGGAGGTGAGCTGCACCCCGGCCGTCGGCCGCCCCGAGCGGGCGTCCGGCGGCCGGGTCCGGGTCGGGAGACGGAGCCGTGATGGAGAGTCAGTGCAGTCCCGTGGGCGCCGGAGGTCCGGTGGGAACGGAACCGGCGGACCGGGACGTCCAGTGGGTCTACCAGCCGGTCGAGGTGGACCTCGGGGGCGGTGCCTGGGCGCTCGGCCGGATCAGCGGGTGGTGGCAGGACGCGGCCGGGCAGCGCTGGTGCCGGCTGCGGATCGGCCGCGGCGGGCAGCCCGCGTTCTGGCAGCCGTTCGATCCGGCACGGGTGCTGCTGCTGCCGGTCACCGGGCTCTGATCGGGACGGTCGAACGTCCTTGGCGGAACCGTTCGACGGGCCCTATCGTCCCTGGGAGCGACCGCTGACAGGCCATTGAGCGACCGGGGACGACGTGAGTTCGGAGATCTACTTCAGCAGCAACTACCGCGACCTGTGCGAGCAGCACGGCACCGGTGCGGGTTTCCAGTTCGAGTTCTACTGCTACCGCTGCTCGGACACCTGGCGTTCGACGTTCGAGCCGTTCCGGACCGGCCAGATGGCCGGCTGGATAGGCAAGGGCGTCAGTGCGGCCTGGAACCTGATCGGCGGCAACGCCAACACCATCAGCAACGCCGCCGACGGGCTGGCCGGGCAGACCTGGGGCACCTCGCGGGACGCCGCCTTCCAACGGGCCATCAGCAACGCCCAGTCCCACTTCAACCGCTGCGCCCGGTGCACCCAGTACACCTGCGGGCGCTGCTTCGACCCGGCCCAGGGCCTGTGCCACAACTGCGCCCCGGACACCGCGGCCGAGGCGGTGGCGGCGCAGCACCGCGGTCTCAACGACGCGGTCACCGAGCGGGCGTTCAAGGCCGGGCAGCAGGCCGGGGCCGGGTTCGACGTCAACACGCCGCGGCAGCTGGTCTGCCCGCAGTGCCACACCGAGACCCACGGCACGCCGTTCTGCCCGGGCTGCGGCTTCCGGCTGGCGCAGCCCGTCCAGTGCACGGGCTGTCACCAGGACGTCCCGGACGGGGCCGCGTTCTGCCCGTCCTGCGGGACGAGGCGCTGACACCCCTCGGACGTGCCATGGC
>NZ_JBHVET010001273.1:0-1142 GCF_042802135.1 Kitasatospora sp. NPDC057512 | reverse complement strand
GTGTCCCGTCGGGGACACCGGCCCTCGGCCGTGAGGTTCCTACTCCGTGATCTCGCCCGCGCGCTTGCGCTTCAACCACAGCGCCGCGCCGCCGGCCGCCACCACCAGTCCGCCGCCGACCGCCAGCAGCCCCGCGTCGGGGCCCATCGAGTCGCCGAGCACCGGGCCGAACTGCGCCGCCGCCGGCTCCGGGGAGACCGCCGGGTCCGACTCGGCGACCGGCTCCGCGTGCGCCACCGCGCCGCCCGACAGCAGGACCCCGGCCACGCCCAGCGCACCGGCCGTACCGACCCGCCGACCGAGCCGCTTCAGCTCGACCCCCCGGCTCCACCGCACTCGGCGGTCCGGACGCAATTCCCGCATCGAGAACTCCCCAGGACTCGTTCGCGTACCGGGCCGACGCTATCCGATCCCGCACAGGTTTCTCACACCGATTCAGGTTTGACGGGCCAAGCGTTGTACGACCGTTGCGTACCCCGCACGGGGTGCTGACGGACGGTCAGGAGCCTCAGGAGTTGTACGTCCCCTGGGCCCGCTCCAGCCCCTCGGACAGCAGCGCCTCCACCGCGTCCGCCGAGCGGTCCACGAACCACTCCAGCTCCTTGCGCTCGGTCGCGGAGAAGTCCTTCAGCACGAAGTCCGCGACCTCCATCCGGCCCGGCGGGCGGCCGATCCCGCAGCGCACCCGGTGGTAGTCCGGGCCCAGCGACTTGGTGATCGACTTCAGCCCGTTGTGGCCGTTGTCCCCGCCGCCCAGCTTCAGCCGCAGCGTCGCGTAGTCGATGTCCAGCTCGTCGTGGACCGCGACCAGCGCCGAGGCCGGCGCCTTGTAGAAGTCGCGCAGCGCCGTCACCGGCCCGCCGGAGAGGTTCATGAAGGACATCGGCTTGGCCAGCACCACCCGCCTGCCCGCCAGCCGTCCCTCGGCCACCTGCGCCCGGCTCTTGTGCGCCTTGAACCTGGCACCCATCCGCTGCGCCAGCAGGTCCACCACCATGAAGCCGATGTTGTGCCGGTTCCGGGCGTACTGCTCCCCGGGGTTGCCCAGCCCCACCACCAGCCACGGGCCCTCGTACTCGTCCGCCATGCCGTCCTTCCTCTCCTTCGCGCTCGTCGTCATCATCCCGGACACGCCGCTGCCC
>NZ_JBHVET010001272.1:0-1164 GCF_042802135.1 Kitasatospora sp. NPDC057512 | reverse complement strand
ACCACCGGCACCGGGGCCGGCGGAGGGCTCGGCAGCAACTGGTACGCCTCGGCGCCGTACCTGATGCCCGAGGACAACAGCCCGCCGGACGCCGCCGCCGTCATGGACGCCACCGGCCAGAAGGCCTTCCAACTGGCGTTCATCCTGGCCCAGGGCAGCAGCTGTTCGCCCGCCTGGGGCGGCACCTCCTCGATCGACACCGACACCACCATGCCGGGCGTCATCCAGACCGTCCGCAGCAAGGGCGGGGACGTCTCGGTGTCGGTCGGCGGGTACGGCGGCACCAAGCTGGGCCAGGTCTGCGGCACCCCCGAGGCGACCGCCGCCGGGTACCAGAAGGTGATCACCAAGTACGGCCTCAAGGCGATCGACTTCGACCTGGAGGAGCCGGAGTACGAGAACGCCGCGGCCATCCACAACGAGATCGGCGCGGCGCGGATCCTCCAGCAGAACAACCCCGGCCTGTACGTC
Source organism: Kitasatospora sp. NPDC057512 (assembly GCF_042802135.1). NCBI lineage: Bacteria > Bacillati > Actinomycetota > Actinomycetes > Kitasatosporales > Streptomycetaceae > Kitasatospora > Kitasatospora sp. NPDC057512. The sequence continues at coordinate 693 of NZ_JBHVET010001272.1, read as the reverse complement.
TCGATCACCACCGCCGGCACCAACGCGGGCACCGGCTGGTTCGGCACCCAGATGCTCAACGAGGCCAAGTCGCAGGGCTTCACGCCGGACAACTACTCGATCATGCCGTTCGACGGCGGCTTCAGCGGCGCCGCGGCGCAGACCGACGCGCTGGTGAAGTTCAACCGGATCCTGCAGACCACCTTCGGCTGGAACGAGGCCACCGCCTACGCCCACGAGGGCGTGTCGATGATGAACGGACGCACCGACGCCGCCGAGTACTTCCACCAGTCCGACTTCCAGACCGTGCTGGACTTCGCCACCGCGCACGGCCTGGCCCGGTACACCTACTGGTCGGTCAACCGGGACCGCCAGTGCGCGGGCAACGTCGACCCGGGGCTGTCCGGCTCCTGCTCCAGCGTGGTGCAGAACGACTGGGACTTCACCAGGTACACGGTGAAGTTCGCCGGGGCGACCCCGCCCACCACGCCGCCGACGACTCCCCCGACCACGCCGCCGACCACCCCGGGCAGCTGCACCGCCCCGGCGTGGAGCGCGAGCACCACGTACAACGGCGGCGCCAAGGTCTCGTACAACGGGCACGGCTACCACGCCAAGTGGTGGACGCTGAACGAGGTGCCGAGCGCCAGCGGCCAGTGGGGCGTCTGGGCCGACGACGGGCCCTGCTGACGGCCGTACCGGCAACCACCGGCG
>NZ_JBHVET010001271.1:0-1165 GCF_042802135.1 Kitasatospora sp. NPDC057512 | reverse complement strand
AGCACCGGGTGGGCCCGGTGCTCCGCGAGCAGGGCGCCGAGGACGGCGGCGGCCCCCTCGGCGGGGCCGCCCAGGACGGCGATCCGGTGGCGGGTGCGCAGCGGCACCCGGACGCGGTCGAGCAGGCGCCGCCGCCGTGCCTCCCCGCCGCCGGGGAGGGCGAGCCGCAGGGTGCGCGGGCGGTCGGCGTCGGGGCGCGGTACGGGCGCTGCGGGCAGCGGTACGGGCAGCGGTGCGGGGACGGGCGGGGGCGGCGGCAGGAGCGGGAGCGGTGCCGCCGAGGAGGGGCCGACGGTCGACTCCCGGGTGGACGGCCGCCGTTCGGCAGGCGGGATCAGGACGGTGCCGAGCGGGTCGAGCGGGCGCGGGGGCAGCGGGGGCAGCAGGGCGACGGGTCCGGGCCGGACGGCCGGCGAGTGGTCGAGCGCGGCCGGGGCGGTGCCGCCCACGCCCGCGGTGCCGTCGGAGTAAGCCATCGGACGACCTCCCGGTCCCTGGTGCGCCGGACGGGTACGTACGGTCCGGCCGTACGGTCGGCCCGTACAGCCGGGAGTACGGCTGAAGGCGACCCTCCGGTTCAGCTGAACCGCTGGTGGTGGAGGGCCCGTTGAGCGGAACAGGGCGCACGGCGCGCCCCTCTGTCGCATCGGGAGGGCCGTAACGAGAAAACCCTCCGCCCGACCGGCTACCGATCGGTACCGTCATCGGGTGGCACCCGGCGCCCGCCGAGTGCCACCGAGTCGGAAGGAGCGTGAGTCCCGTGAACGGGACGGGGGAGGGTTGCGGCATGGCCGCGGACGGGCCGGAGGCGCGGGAGTTCGTCGCGGCCCTGGTGCGGGCCGGGGCGCCGAGCGCGGCCGGGCCGGCCGGGCTGGCGGTGCCCGAGGCGGAGGCGGAGGAGGTGATCGCGGTCGCCCGGCGGCTGGCGCTGCGTGCGGCGCCGGAGGAGCGGCCGGGGCCGGAGACGGGGCTGTTGGGCGTCGCGACGGCGCTGGTGGTGGACGAGCACCCGTCGGCCCCGGGGTGGTCGGCGGCGGAGCGACAGCTGTTGGCGGGCTGGGTCGCGGTGCTGATCGAGCACCGGGGCGAGGACGGGGTGCGGGAGCTGCTCGGGGCACTCGCCGAGGGCTGACAGCGCCGCCCGGTACGGTGCGCGGCGGGGGGC
>NZ_JBHVET010001270.1:0-1166 GCF_042802135.1 Kitasatospora sp. NPDC057512 | reverse complement strand
ATACAAAGTAAAGACAAGAGGGCCCGGCAGATTTTTTAATAAAGGCCCTCTCGTTGTGTGAAGTGCCCACTCCTGGGCGGGCGGTGCGTGGGTCAGCTACGCCCGGTGACGTAGAGGGGCTTCATGTCGACGACCGTGGCGGTCACCGTGTGGCCGAGGCCTTCGCGGGCGGCGTTGGCGAGCAGGCCGGTGTCGCCGTCGGCCCGGTAGGCGTACAGGCCGCCGAGCTTGTTGGCGCGGGCGTACTCGGCCTTGGCCCTCACGCTGCGCGGGGTGTCCAGGGAGATGAACACGCTGCTCTGCTCGCTGTAGAGGAAGTCGGCGTCGGCGCGGGTGTCGGTGTACAGGGTGAAGCCGTTGCGGCCCTTGCCGCCCTCCAGGTCGAGGTAGTTGCGCAGGACGTCCGCCTGCTCGCTCTTGCCCGACTCGAACGAGCCGACCGTCGTGCCGTCGTAGTTCGGCTCGTAGGCGCCCCGCAGCGGCGAGATCGCACTGACCGTCGCCCGCTGGGCGTTGCGGGTGTGGGTGGCGTAGGCGAGGTGGATGACGCCCGGGGCAACCTTCAGTTCCTCGACCAGGTGCGTCACCGCGGCGTCCGCACTGTACGGGGCGTCGGCGCGGGCGTCGTGGCGCAGCGGGGCGTGGTGCCCGAGGCCGGCGGCCCACGGGGTGCCGAAGAGGTCGAAGGCCAGCAGGTTGATGCGCTGCGCGCCGGCGGCGACGAGCAGCGGGATGTTCATGTCCTTGATCTTGTGGACGGCCGCGGGGGCGCTGACGGCGATGGTGGCGTTCGGAAGCTTCTGCTTGACCGCGCGGATGAGCTGGGCGAAGTTCTCCGGATCCTCGGGGCCGTAGGCGTTGGCGGGGTTGCCCGCGGCGCCCGGGTACTGCCAGTCGAGGTGGAGGGCGGTGAACATGGGGAAGGCCTGGAAGATCCGGGCGAGGGAGTCGGCGAACGCCTCCCGGGACTTCGCCTCCTTGGCGATGTGGTGGAAGGCCTCGCTCAACTCCCAGCCGCCGACGTCGAGTCCGACCTTCAGCTTCGGGTTCTTCTTCGCCAGGGCGGCGACGGCGCCGAGCAGGCCGTGGGCCTTGTCCTGGGTGAAGTCGGCGGCGGCGTCACCGCTGGGAGCGCCGTCGAAGCCGTAGCCGATGGAGGCGAGGAC
>NZ_JBHVET010001269.1:0-1167 GCF_042802135.1 Kitasatospora sp. NPDC057512 | reverse complement strand
ACCGTGGCCGTCGGGCGGTAACGGCGGCCGTGGCCGCCGCCGCCGTGGCCGCCGTCACCGCCGGCGTCCTGGCACCGACCACGGCGTTCGCCGGCGGCAGGCCCGACAGCGTCCAACAGAGCCTGAACGCCCTGGTCAAGGACGACGGCCTGCCCGCCGCACTGGCCGCCGTCAAGGGTCGCGACGGCCGCACCCGCAACTACACCGCCGGCGTCGGCGACCTCGCCACCGGGGCCAAGGTCCCCGTGGACGGGCAGATACGCGCCGGCAGCAACACCAAGACCTTCACCGCCGTCGTCGTCCTCCAACTCGTCGCGGAGGGAAAGGTGGGCCTGGACTCCCCCGTCGAGACCTACCTGCCGGGCCTGCTGCGCGGCGACGGCATCGACGGACGCGAGATCACCGTCCGCCAACTGCTCCAGCACACCAGCGGCCTGCCCGACTACATGGCGGCCCCCGAACTCTCGGACTTCACCACCATTCAGTTCCGCTACTTCGAGCCCCGCGACCTCCTCGACGGCGCCCTCGCCCAGAAGGCCCTCTTCCCCGCGGGTACCGGCTGGGCGTACAGCAACACCAACTACATCGTCGCCGGACTCCTCGTCCAGAAGATCACCGGACGGCCCGTCGGCGAGGAGATCACCAAGCGCGTCATCGACCGCATCGGCCTGCGCCACACCTACTTCCCCGCCGTCGGTGACACCACCGTCCACGAGGCCCACCCCCACGGCTACCTCCCCGGCACACCGGGCGCGCCCCGGTTCGACTACACCGAGATGGACTCCTCGATGGCCTGGGCGACGGGGGCGATCGTCTCCACCAACACCGACCTCAACGCGTTCTTCACCGCGCTCCTCGGCGGCCGGCTCCTGCCCCCGGCACAGCTCGCCGAGATGCGCACCACCGTCCCCGCCGATCTGATCGGCCAGGGGATCCGCTACGGACTGGGCCTGCAGAGCAGGCCGCTCTCCTGCGGCGGCCTCGTCTGGGGCCACGGCGGCACCGCCCCCGGCTACCGGACCCGCGGCGGCGTCACCGAGGACGGCCGCGCCGCCACCATCACCGTCACCACCGTCCCGGGCGAGGACGGCGCGCAGCACATGACGGACGCCCTGGACGCGGCCCTCTGCCGCTGACCAGGCCCTCGGGCCGGCCCCCCGCCCACGC
>NZ_JBHVET010001268.1:0-1171 GCF_042802135.1 Kitasatospora sp. NPDC057512 | reverse complement strand
CTTCTGGGGCCGGTCGCCCGGCTCTGCTGTACCCCGGGGCATCCTCCCGGGCCCCGCCGTTGCCCCGACCCTCGCCCCCGGCCGCGTCCGACGCGACGTCAGAAACCGGCGCCGGCACGTGACCGGCCGCTCACCCGCCGCGACGTCCGAGACACCGGACGCACCCCGTCCGCGGCTGCCACGGGCATTCGCGGGCGTTCACCGGTGGTCACGGGTGGTCACAGCACCGAGCGCACCGCGTCCGCGACCGAGGACACCCTGGTGTAGACGCCCGGGTGGGCCGCCTCGGCACAGCCCGTCCCCCAGGACACCAGGCCCACCAGCCGGCCGTCGACGATCATCGGGCCGCCGCTGTCGCCCTGGCAGGCGTCCTTGCCGCCCCTCTCCTCGCCCGCGCAGACCATGCCCCGGGCGTCGAACCTTCCGTCCTGCCCGCCCGGATAGGCCTGCGCACAGGCCTGGTCCGGCACGATCGGCACGGACACCCCGCGCAGCACGGGCGAGTAGTCGCCCCGCCCGGTGGTGTCGCCCCAGCCGTACACCTGGGTCGTGGTCCCGGCCGCGTACGGTTCGGTCTCGCCCTGGCCGACCAGCTCGACCACCGGCCGGGCGCCCTGGGCCTCGGCGAGGGTGAGCACCGCGACGTCGTTCATGTTGGCGGCGAAGGAGTAGTCGGGGTGGATCCAGACCGACCGCACCGCCACCTCGCGCCCGCTCGTGCCGCGCATGTCGTCCCGGCCGACGATCACCTTGAGGCCCGGCCGGTCCACCCGGCCCCTGGCCTCGTCGTAGAAGCAGTGCGCGGCCGTCACCACCTTGGTCGGGGTGACCAGCGCACCCCCGCAGAACTGGCCGGAACGGCCGCTGCCGAACTGCTGGCGGCTGGACAGCGCCACGATCCACGGGTGGTCCGCGGTGCTCACCGCGCTGCCGCCGACCACCCGGCGCTGCGCCTCGGCCGGCGCCGCGGTGCCGAGGGCGACCAGCGGGACGGGCACGGCGGCGAGCAGCGCCAGCACGGCGGCCCTGCGGCGGCGGGCCACCCGGTCGGCAGCCGGGTCGGCGGGATCCGCCGGGAACGGGGCGGGCGTCGGCAGGTCTGTGCGGTCCGGCTCGGTCGGCACCGTGACTCCAGGAGGCTCGGAAGCAGGCAACCGGCACAGCGTAGGTG
>NZ_JBHVET010001267.1:0-1172 GCF_042802135.1 Kitasatospora sp. NPDC057512 | reverse complement strand
GGAGCCTCACCGAGGCCCCCGATCGGCCGCCGACCCGCGACGCCTTCCGGGATCGCCCGGCACCGAAAGTTGGCCCGCCCGACTTCTCGTGCCGTGCCCCCGCCCGTGCACGCCTTCGCAGCTGCCGCCGCATCACCTGAAGTCGGCTGGCCCGACTTCTCACGCGTACCGGCTTTGCTGAGGCCGCTTGTCCCGCCTGCCGGCCCGCAGCGCCTTCCGGGATCGCCCGGCACCGAAAGTCGGCGTGCCCGACTTCTCGTGCCGTGCAGGTCCGGGGGCTTCAGCCGGTGGGGGAGGTGGGTGGGGCCGGAGCGGCGGCGGGGGGCGGGGTGGTGGCGCCGGGCCAGGATTCGTCGAGCGTGCCGTCGGGGCGGACGGTGTAGCGGGTGGAGGTGACGGTGCCGGTGGCGGCCGCACGTTCCTCGCGGACGACGGTGCTGCCGTCCAGTCGCCAGCTGGCCGTCGCCTGCGGGTCCGCCACCGAGGTGCGGGAGGTGGTGGCGGCCGGAGCGTCCCCGGCGAAGGTGTAGAGCTGGACGAGGTCGACCGGGGCCGAGCCCTCCACCCGCCGCAGGACGACCACCGCGGCCGGCAGGCCCTTGTACCGGGCCGGCAGCACCGCGCTCAGCGCGACCTGCGGCCCGGCCCCGACCGAGTGCCCGTTCTGCAGGGCGACGGCCGGCCCGCCGGTCCCGTCGGGGTAGCTGCGGTTGGGCCAGTCCACGGCCGGTACGGGCGCCTGGGGGGCCGTCAGCCCGCTGTCCGTACCGCCGCGTGCCGCTGCCGGGAGCGGCACGGCCGTGGCCTGGGGCGCGACGTCCGCCGATGTCCCGGGCACGGACTGCTCGCCGCCGGAGCCGGCGTTGGTCACCACCGCGGTCGGTGGCCGCACGCTCCGGTTGTCCCGGTTCTCGCACCCCTGCGCCGCCGCGATGGCGAGCGCCACCCCGATGGTCACGGTGACGAAGACGACCAGCCGCTGCCGGAGCAGCCGTTTCCGCGCGGCGCCGGGGCGCCCGCCGGGGGCGGGGGTGTGCTGGCGGTCCCGAGGACGCGCCCGCTCACGGGGGTCACGGGCGTCGCGGGGCCCGGGCCGGGCCGGGGGCGGAGTCTGCGGCCGGTCCGGGCGTGCCCGCAGCGGCCGGGTGACCGGCGTCGGCTCGGGTCGGGGC
>NZ_JBHVET010001266.1:0-1176 GCF_042802135.1 Kitasatospora sp. NPDC057512 | reverse complement strand
CTCCTGAGCCTGCGGGTCCGCCGACACCCCATCAGAAAGCTTGTACCGAACGGTCTGTTTCCTCATACTTCCGGTCAGCGCCGGTCAGGAGCTGATCATCCGCCGTGCTTCCGGAGAGCACCGGCCGGGGTCCGCCCATCGCCTGACCGCGCTTCACGGCCCCAACCCTCAGGGCCGTCGCCCCCCTCTGGAGGAGATCGGTGAGGACCATGCGCACCACGCCCCGCACCGGCAGCACACCCGGCACCACCCGCCGTACCGGCCGCACGCGCCGCTTCCGCCTGCTCGCCGTGGCCCTGGGCCTGCTGACCGCCACCGCGGTCGCCGCGCCGGGCGCCGCAGCCGCTCCCACCCCTACCGTCCCCACCGCCCCCACGGCCCCCACCGCCCGGCCGGAGCAGCTCCTGGCGGTCAGCGAGGCCATCCTGAACGCCGAGGTCGACGGCACCGCCTGGTACGTCGACGAGGCCGCCGGACGCGTCGTGGTGACCGCCGACAGCACCGTCTCCCCGGTCTCGCTCGCCAAGCTGATGAGCTCCGCCGGCGCCGACGCGTCCACCATCACCGTCCACCGCGTCCCCGGTGCGTTCACCCCGCTGCTCGCCGGCGGCGACGCCATCTACGGCGGCCAGTACCGCTGCTCGCTCGGCTTCAACGTGGTCAGCGGCAGCACCTACTACTTCCTCACCGCCGGGCACTGCGGCAACGTCGCCGCCAACTGGTACACCGACGTCAACCACTCCACCCTGATCGGCCCGACCGTCGGCTCGACCTTCCCCGGCCACGACTACGCGCTGGTCCGCTACGACAACAGCGCGCTCAGCCACCCGGGCGGCTTCACCTCCGCCCCGGACGCCGTCGTCGGCGAGGCGGTGCAGCGCACCGGCTCGACCACCGGCACCCACGGCGGCACCGTCACCGGGCTCAACGCCACCGTGCGCTACACCGACGGCACCACCGTCCGCGGCCTGATCCAGACCAACGTCTGCGCCGAGGAGGGCGACTCGGGCGGCCCGCTGTACGACGGCGCCAAGGCGCTCGGCCTCACCTCGGGCGGCAGCGGCGACTGCACCTCGGGCGGGACGACCTTCTTCCAGCCCGTCAACGCGGCGCTCGCCGCGTACCAGGTCAGCATCTACTGACGCCCCCGACACGGCCGTGGGCCTGCCGCAGCGG
>NZ_JBHVET010001265.1:0-1177 GCF_042802135.1 Kitasatospora sp. NPDC057512 | reverse complement strand
CGGCCTACAGCGTGAGCAGGGTGCGGTGGGCCACGCTGGTGTCCCGCAGGGGTTTGAGGGCGAGCCGGACCAGCGCCAGGGCATTGTCGTCCCCGGCGATCCGGTTGGCGCTCAACTCGGTGCAGGACAGGCACTGGTGGATGATCATCCACTCGCCGTCGGCGCGGACCGACAGGCTCAGCGCGGTCATCCGGCCGCCGCAGCCGGCCGCCCGGTCGCCGGGTGTCCGGCCGTCGACATGACGGCTGGCCAGGCAGTTCGGACAGTGGTTGCGGTGGGCGGTGCCGGGGGCGTCCAGCGGGACGTCCAACCGGCAGTCCACGCAGCGGAAGGCGTTCGCCCGGTGGCCGCCCTGACCGTGCAGGACGTCCTTGTGCCGCTGCGGGCGGCGTTCCCGCCGGCTCGTGCCGCCGGTGTTCTTGCGTCGTGGCATGGCTGGGCCTCCCTCCTTCGCGCGCGCTTCAGAGGGTGCCGAACGCTTCGAGCGGGAACGGCGGTTGGGCGAGCGGCCGGACGGCCATCCGCATCAGGACGAGCTGGTTGTCGTCCGTGCAGACCGGGGTGGACGTCAGCTCGTCGCAGCGCACGCACCGGTGGACGACCGTCCAGTCGCCGGTGCGCAGCACCGCGATGGCGATCGGCGACATCCGGCCCAGGCAGTCGCTCGGCCCGCCCTCGACGTGGTCGAGGACGTGCTGCGAGTGCAGGCAGGACGGGCAGTGGTTGCGCCGCGTGCCGTCGGCGGCGTAGGTGGAGACGGTCAGACCGCACCAGGCGCAGGCGAAGGTGGAGGTCTTCAGAACGGGGGGAGTGCTGGAGGTGCTGGACACCCGGGGTGCTCCTTGCTGGGGGTTTGCGCAGTGACAGCAAGAGCAGGCCGAGCGGCCTCGACTGATCGTCAGGCGATGGTCGTCAGACGGTGGTCGTCGGACGGTGGCGAGGCGCACTCGGCGCGATCCGGGACATCAAGACACCCTCTCCGGTCGGGCGGCAGCCCGGGTCGATCGGTACGGAACGGCGTCAGCCTAACCACGCCGGTCGCACGGGCGCCAACGGTTTTCTCCCCGCTCCGGCCCTCGCCGCGGCGCCGGACATAAGGGCGCGCACGATGTCGGTATGGAGGTGACCAAGGTGCCGTCGGCGCTCCGACCCTGCTGCGGTAGCGGCGCGGGCCCCC
>NZ_JBHVET010001264.1:0-1187 GCF_042802135.1 Kitasatospora sp. NPDC057512 | reverse complement strand
ATCACTCGAAGAGGCGATTTCGGCGCGGTGACGCCACGGGGGCGCCGACCGGCGGCCGGGCCGGGCGGCGCCTTACCGGAGCGGCCCGAACGCCGGAGGACTTCCGTGGACCGGACGGTGACGATTCACCCGATGGGCTGACAGCGCACCGGCCCGGGGTGGCCCCGACCGGTATACGTGACGTCATCCATCGTTCGGAGAACCACCTGCGAGGGGCCCATGACCGATACGGCCGACACGTCGTCAAGGACGGCCGCCGAGAGGCTGCCGGCCGCCTACGCGCCCCAGGTGGCCCTGATCCGGGGCGCCATGGAGGCCGGGAACACGGCCCTCGCGAGCCGCCTGGCCGAGGAGCTCCACCGGTACGTCGCCCTGGAGCGCGGCGCCCTGCATCCCGAGACGCTGCGCGCCCAGGAGGTGCGGGCGTACGTCGCGGCGGTCGGCGGAGACCCCCTGCGGGCGGCCGACCTGTTCGCCGTGGCCGCCACCGCGTGGGCCGGGCTGGGCGCGTCGGAGCAGTGGGCGGCGTCGCGCAACGCGGAGGTCTGCCGGCGCCGGGCGGAGTCGGCGGCGGCCGCCCCCTCGGCGGTGCCTCTGGTGGTCCCCGGCGCCCGGCGGCCACCCGGCTGCCCGTCCCCGGTCCGGGCGTTCGGACGCGGCACCGTCGTCGCGGTCGTCCTCGCGACGGCACTGCTCTCGGGAGCGGCGGACGCCGGCCCGCGGGCTTACCTCGGGATGGGCCCGCGACCGGTCCCCGACGACCAGCCGGCCTCCCCCGCCGTCGTGGGAGTCCTGGAGCGCTCCGCGCCCTCGGCCTCCCCGGTGCCGGTCCCCGTGCCGTCCCCGTCGGAGCTCGCGACCGCGGAGCCCGTCCCCGCGCCGGACGCCGGGTCCGCGGGCGACCAGGAGGACCAGGCCGCCGACCAGGGCGACGGCGGGCCGGGGCGCACACCGGTGCCGAGCCCGGGGCGGCGACCGGGCTTCCCGGCCGCAGGCTCCCGACCGCGGCCCGCTCCCGACGCCGGACGGCCGTCCGGCGGCCAGGCGGCCGACACGGATCCCTGCGCCGCCGCCGGCGTGTACGGCGGCCAGTTCCTCGGCTCCCTCGTCGAGTTGTGCCACCGCGCCGCCGGGGTGTCGGGCAGGCGGTCACCGGCCCCCTGACCCCGTCCTCCGGGAGGGAGACG
>NZ_JBHVET010001263.1:0-1193 GCF_042802135.1 Kitasatospora sp. NPDC057512 | reverse complement strand
CGAACGGCCGCCGGACGGCCGCGCCGCGGGCCGCCAGCGCGGCGCCGATCAGCACCCGCAGCCCCAGCCGGTCGGCCGGGGCGGCGGCGGTGGTACGCGCCAGCCGGCGGCCGAGGTAGTCGACGGCGACCGGGCCGGCCAGCCCCGGGTTCCCGCGCAGCAGCCCGGCGGCCAGCTCGGCGCCCCGCCGCACGGCCGCCGGGGCGGTGGCGTCGGCGAGCACCCGCAGCGTCTCGGCGGGGGCCGCGCCGGGGGCGGCCGACCGGTCGGCGAACGCGGCCAGGACGGGTTCCGGGTCGCTCTCCAGGGCCGGGGCGAGCGCCCGCGGGGTGAGGAAGGCGTCGCCACCGGCCCGCAGCCGGGCGAGCGCGGCCGGCAGGTGCTCGGCCCGGGTCGCCGGATCGCCGACCAGCAGCGCCAGCGCGGCCCCGTGCAGACCGGGCTCGTCCTCGCGGGCGAGCAGGGTCAGCGCGGTGTACCGCAGCAGCTCGACCCCGGCCCCGGAGGCGTACGGGGCGGTCCGCAGCGCGTGCACGGCCGCCGCGACGTGCCGTTCGGGCCGCCGGTCGTGGCTCCAGCGGTCCACCGCGCGGCAGAGCGCGGACGGCTCCTCGGCGGCGAGCACGGTGAGCAGCGCGTCCGCCCGCGGGTGCGCGGCGGCGGCCAGCGCGTCGGCCAACTCGTCCAGGGCGAGCCGCCGGTGGGCGTACAGCAGGTCGTGGGCGAGGTCGGCGACGGTGCGCCCCGGGCGGCCCGGCAGGCCGCGCGGGTCCTCGAACCAGGCGCAGAGCAGCGGGAACACCCCGACCGGGTCGGCGCGCAGCCGCTCGGCCACCACGGCGAGGAAGCGCTGCCCGGGGCCGTCGGCGGCCACCAGGCTGCGCAGCAGGGCGAGTTCGGCCTCGACGGGCAGGCCGAGGCCGGTCCAGAAGGCCGGCCCGAAACGGCCGAGCCCGGCCGCCGGGAGCGCCGCCGCGCCCGTCTCGCCCGCCCGTTCGGCGATCCGGGCCGCCATCTGGTCGAGCAGCGCCCGGTGTTCGGCCGGGTCCGGGCCGGCGACCAGGCCCTCGGCGAGCAACCGGGCCGCCCACCACGCGGGTTCGCTGCCCGGCGGGCGCAGGTCCAGGGCGCGCCAGATCCGGTGCAGCCACGGGTCCAGGGCGCCGACGCCCCAGGTCTCGGCCACCCGTCCG
>NZ_JBHVET010001262.1:0-1201 GCF_042802135.1 Kitasatospora sp. NPDC057512 | reverse complement strand
CGCCCCCTCTGCCGGCCCCCCGCTGCCCGACCGCGTGCGGCTCGGACAGCGGTTCGACCCCAACCGTTACCGTTGCTGTCGGGGACCGCCGTTCGTCCGGAGGCCCCCGACCCGCCCGCCGCTCCCACCGGGAGCCGGCGCGGCACGAACTGGCGATGCCCGGGCGCGGGCGCGGCCAGCGCCCCCCGACCGGAGAGCACGAGCATGAGCGACATCTGGCAGCGCCTGCGCCGCGACCATCCCCGGTTGCTCGACGCCGCCGGCGGCACGGCCATGATCACGGTCACCGCCCTCGGCGCCACCGTCGACCAGACCGGTGGCCGCCTCACCCCGTTCGCCGCGCCCACCTTCGCCATCGCGCTGTTCTCCGCCGTCACCGTGCTCGCCCACCGCCGCCACCCGCGCGCGGTGGTCGCCGTCACGCTGCTCTGCACGATGGCGCTCGCCATGGTCAGCCCCCGGCTCACCCCGACCGTGGCCACCCCGCTGCTGCTCGCGCTCTACTTCCTCGCCATCCGCACCGACCGCGCCACCGCGCTGCGCGCCTCGGTCGCCGCCGCCGTCCTGCTCACCGGGATCGCCCTGCTGTTCGGCCCCGGCGGGCCGATCAGCGAACGGCTCGGCGTGCTCGCCTGGGCCCTGCTGCCCGGAGCCCTCGGCGACTCCATCCGCAACCGCCGCGCCCACCTCGCGGCCATCGAGGAGCGCGCCGAACGCGCCGAGCGCACCCGCGAGGAGGAGGCCCGTCGGCGGGTCGCCGACGAGCGGATCAGGATCGCCCGCGACCTCCACGACGTCGTCGCCCACCACATAGCCCTCGCCAACGCCCAGGCCGCCATCGCCGTCCACCTCATGGACAACCACCCCGTCCAGGCCCGGGAGGTGCTCAGCCACATCACCGACGCCACCGGCTCGGCCCTCCAGGAACTGCGTGCCACCGTCGGCCTGCTGCGCCGCGCCGAGGACCGCGCCCCGCTCGAACCCGCTCCCGGCCTCGACCGGCTGCCCGAACTGATCAACACCTTCGAGCGGGCCGGTCTGCCGATCCGGCTCTCCGTCGAGGGCGAGGCCCGCCCGCTGTCGCCCGGCGTGGACCTCACCGCCTTCCGGATCGTCCAGGAGTCGCTGACCAACGTGGCCAAGCACGCCCACGGCGCCGACGCCGAGATCACCCTCGCCTACAGCGGCAGCCGGGTCGCGG
>NZ_JBHVET010001261.1:0-1225 GCF_042802135.1 Kitasatospora sp. NPDC057512 | reverse complement strand
GCTGGGAAACCCCAGCCGGGCGTTCGCGTTCCTCGGGCGGTCAGTCGGCCAGCGACCGGGCGAGCTCGTTCCCCGCGCCCGTGTTGGAGATCCAGGCACGACTGCCCAGCCTGGGCTCCCAGGCAAGGCCGTCAAGGTCCTCCAGCACCCGCCGGACGACTTCGTCCGTCTCCCCGCTCCACGGCGAGAATCCCTCTTCGGCGAGTTCACCGATCCGGATCAGGCCGTTGTCCAGCAGGTGGCGGAGCAGTTCGGCGAAGAACGCCTTCCACGGACGCCCCGCCGCTCCTTCCTTCGCGGCCCAGAGGAGTTGATCGATGGGGACCCAGTCGTCCAGGCCCTCGATCAGCACGTCGGCGAAAACACGGTTCTCAACCATGCGGCAAGTGAACCTTCAAGTCCTTCCCACCGCTACCGGGGGAGATGTCGATCGTCGCTCCGTGCGGAGGGGAGCTGGACTTCGTCCTCCACTGGATCACGGTGCCGTCCTTGAGCCGGAAGACGTCGGGGATGATCGGGCCCCGGGCGGGGAGCCGCTCGGCGCCGGCGGTCCAGCGTTCGAAGAGCGCGCGCATGGCCTCCTCGGTGGGCTGCTCCCGGACGTGGTTCTGCTTTCCCATCGGCAGCTTGTCGAACTCGGACCGCCACAGGTGGCACACCTCGTTGCTGTTGTGCACGAGGACGGGCGTCTCGCCCGCGAGGACGTAGTAGGTGTGGAGGTCGTCGACGGTGAGGTTGTAGGCGGGCTGGAGGGTGCTCCAGTGCCGGACGTCCTCGACGCGCCGGGGCTGCCCGGTCGGGTCGCGCAGGTCGTCGCCGGCCTTGAGGTCGGCGGCGTCGGTCCACTGCTTCCGGTTCTCGGACCAGAAGGGGTGGTGGTCGGTGCTGGTCAGGGTCTGCCCGGCACCGAGTGAGACGGCGGTGAAGTCGCGGTCGTCGGGGGTGTAGATGGTGGCCGAGACCCGGCGGGGGCCGGTCAGTCCGGTGGTGGGATCGGTGGCGAGGACGTCATCGCCTGTCCGGACGGACTCGATCGCGCGGGTGGAGCCGTCGGCCATCAGGACGCGGGTGCCGGCCGGGAAGCTGTTCAGCCCGGGGCACGGCGGAGGGAGCCGACCGACGAGCTTCTTGATGAACTCGACGGCCTTCTCGCCCCAGGACCCGAACTTCTTGGCCCACTGGGCGAGTTTGGCGACGGCGGCGCCGTCGCCGATGAAGGGGATCG
>NZ_JBHVET010001260.1:0-1231 GCF_042802135.1 Kitasatospora sp. NPDC057512 | reverse complement strand
AGTTCACGGCCTGGTTCGCGGAGGCGGTCGCCTGGGTGGCCGAGTAGTTGGCCTGCCGGTTGGCCGTCTGCGCGGTCGCCGCCGCACTCCTGGCCTTCTGCGCCGAAGCGGCGGCGGCCGCCGCGGAGGCGTCGGCGGCGGTGGACTTGGCCTTGGCGTCGTCCGAGTACCCCTTCGCCTCCAGGGCCGACTGCCCCGCCAGGCTCGCCCAGTGAGCGGCCTCCTCCGACGCGTGGCGCGCGTCCGCGGCGATCTGGTACGCCCGCTGGGCGCTCTCGCTCGCGGTGGCCGCGTCCTTCGCGGCGTTGGCGATCATGCTCAGCACGGACGACACGTGCGCGTCCGTGTCCGCGTCCTTCTGCGCCGCCGTGAACTGGGTCTTGCGGACGAACTCGTGCTGCATCCAGGCCGGTCCGGCCAGGGCGACCGCGCCCGCGGCCTTCACGTTGGGCCCGCCGCCGTCCGTCGCGACCACCACGGCCACCCGGTCGTCCTCGGCCAGGGCCTTGGCGTAGCCGTTGGACAGGAAGGCCGCCAGGACCGGCACCCGGCCGTCGGCCAGGGCGGCGCCGCCGTCCCGCTGGACGGCCTTGCCGCCGTCCGAGACCAGGGAGACGGTCCGCACCCGCAGGTCCTCGGCCTGGGCCTGGAGCGCCCCACCGCTGAGGAACTTCTCGACCGCGGTCGGGTCGGTGCTCTCCAGCGTCTTCTGCGCCTCGGTCGCCAGCTTGGCGTTCGCGATGCTCGTGACGGCCAGGATCTTCTCCCGGTCGTCGAGCTTCAGGCTGCGCTGGTAGTCCGACTTGGCCCAGGACACCACGGCCTCGTCGGTGCCGGAGAGCGCGGCCTGCGCCGACGCCCGGGTCCAGGAGCCGGTGGACTTCAGCAGGTTGACCGCGGCCTTGCGGCCGGCCTGGGCGGCCGTCGCGGTGCCGGTGCCGGGCGCCGCGGCCTGCTTGACCAGGTCCTTCGTCGCGGCGTCCTGCGAGGCGGCCTCGGTCTGCTGCTGGTTGAAGTCCGCCTGGGTGGCCTGATCGTCCTTCAGCAGCAGGTCGGCCTGGGTGATGCCGAGCTGCTTGTCCGACTCCAGCCGCACGGCCTCGGCGTCACGGGCCAGCTTCTCCAGCGCCTGGGCCTTCGTCACCGCCGAGGCCGCGGTCTGGGCGGCGACGGCGGCGGCGTCCGCGTGCTGCCCCGCGATGTTCGCCCAGTCCTGGGCCTGGCCCGCGGC
>NZ_JBHVET010001259.1:0-1237 GCF_042802135.1 Kitasatospora sp. NPDC057512 | reverse complement strand
TCCTGTTAGGCCCACCACCGCGAAGGGCCCGGAGTGATCCACTCCGGGCCCTTCGGCGTTTCCCGCCGCGCCGCCTCCGCGCGTCCCACCGCGTTTCCGCCGTGCTTCCCGCCGCCGGACCGGGAACCGCGCGCCCCTCCCGACGGTTCTCGGAGGAGGGACGGTGGAGGGTTGGTGACGGCATGGCGGTGTTCTGGGCGATGAGCATCCCCGGACTGGTCTGCGCCCTGGTGGTGCTGGCCGCGGTCGATCAACTGGCACTTCGGGCGCGCCGCGCCCGCTGGGTGCCCTGGCGGGGGACCGGCCGGGAGGGGCAGATCTCGGCCACCGGGTTCGAGCAGCTGCACGCGCAGTTCGCCGCGGGCAAGCAGCACGAGCTGGACGAACGTCGCAGCACCCTGATGCTGCGGGACGAGGAGGGCGAGGGGGCGCCGCCGCGGACCAGGGTGGACCTGGTGAACGGCACCGCCGTGGTGGTGGCGCCGGGCCGCCCGGCGGACGGGACGGCGGGCGGAACCGCGGACGGCTCGGCGAGCCGGGTCTGATCCGCGGGCGCGCGGGACGGTCCGGACACGGCCGGACCGCCCGCCAGGAGGTGCGGCGTCAATCCTGGGACCGGACCGCCGGGTTGGCCACACCGGTGGCTGGTCACGATTGGGACACCGGTGTGTATCATCGGCCGCAAGGGCAGTCTGGCACCCGGCCGCCCGTTCGCGCTCGAAACACAACTGGACTCGTCGGCCCGGTCAGTCCGGCCGGATCCGGCTCTTGAGTCCACCAACGCAAGAAGGACGAGGTCCCGCGGTGAAGAAGCTTCTCCTGGTCGCCCTGGTCGCCCTCGGCGGCTTCTTTGTCTACCGTCAGGTCCAGGCGGACCGCGCCGAGCAGGACCTGTGGACCGAGGCCACCGATCCGGTCCCGGCCGGTCGCTGAGCCCCCGGCGATCTGACGATCGACGAATTCGGGAGGCGCCCGTCGGCGTCTCCCGGGCCGGCCGGCCCGGTCGACGAACCGGACCGGCCGACCCCGTGGAACGGCACCGTTCCGGGGGGACGGCGCTGGGAATCGCGCCGGAAACCGGTACGCTAGTGCCCGTTGGCACGCGCGCGGTGCCGTCGAGGGGCATTAGCTCAGTTGGTAGAGCGCTGCCTTTGCAAGGCAGATGTCAGGAGTTCGAGTCTCCTATGCTCCACAGTCCACAGCAGTAGCCGATCGGCCGCCGACCAGGATCCTGGTC
>NZ_JBHVET010001258.1:0-1246 GCF_042802135.1 Kitasatospora sp. NPDC057512 | reverse complement strand
GCGGCCCAACAGGCCTGCACCATCGGCGACTTCAGTGGCCGGACCGGCAGTGACCTGGTCCAGCACATCAAGAGCGCGGACATCGACTGCATCAACAGCCTGTTCCAGCTCACCGGCGGCGACGCGCGCGGCGCGTTCCGCGAGGAGCAGATGAGCACGGTGGCCTACGCGCTGCGCGACGCTTCGGCCAACTACCCCGGTGACAACAGCACTTCGGTCGAGCAGCTGGTGCTCTACCTGCGCGCCGGCTACTTCGTGCAGTGGTACCACAAGGAGGACGTCGGCGAGTACGGCGCCGGCCTCAAGACCGCGATCCAGTCCGGGCTGGACGCCTTCTTCAACAGCGCCCACTCGCGCGACGTCGCCTCGGGCAACGCGCCCATCCTGGGCGAGGCCGTCACCCTGATCGACAGCGCGCAGGAGAACGTCCGCTTCCTGCCGGTGGTCAAGCGCCTGCTGGGCGACTACAAGGCCGACACCTGGAACCCGGCCGGCATGGCCTGGGCGGTCAACCCGGTGTTCACCGTGCTGTTCCGCGGCCACCAGGTGCCCGGCTTCGACGCGGCCGTCGAGGCGGACCCGAGCGTGCTGGACGCGCTGTCCGACTTCGCGACCCGCAACAACGCCCTGCTCGGCGACGGCTTCGGCGTGCTGGTCTACAACGCGACCAAGGAGCTGACCCGCTTCCTGAAGGACACCGCCCTCCAGGCCAAGGTCCGTCCGCTGGCCAAGGCGCTGGTCGAGAAGTCGGAGCCGAAGGGCCGCACCGTCTACCAGTGGGCGGCGGTCGCGGAGGCGGTCGACTACTACGACCAGGGCAACTGCTCCTTCTACGGCACCTGCGACAAGTCCGCCCAGCTCAAGGCCGGCGTGCTGACCGTGAAGCACACCTGCAGCCCGAGCATCACGCTGCTCGCCCAGGCGCTGGACGCCACCCAGCTGAACACCGCCTGCACCAGCCTCAACGGCCAGGACGAGTACTTCCACTCGGTGGCCAAGGACAGCGGCCCGGTCAAGGACGACAACAACAAGACGATCGAGGTCGTGGCCTTCCACTCCTCGCTCGACTACCAGGTGCTCGCCGCCGCGATCTACGGCATCGACACCAACAACGGCGGCATGTACCTGGAGGGCGACCCGACCAAGGCCGACAACCAGCCGCGCTTCCTCTGCTACGAGGCCGAGTGGGCCCGTCCGTCCTTCGAGATCTGGAACCTCAACCACGAGTACACCCACTACCTCGACG
>NZ_JBHVET010001257.1:0-1251 GCF_042802135.1 Kitasatospora sp. NPDC057512 | reverse complement strand
GGCCCACCGGCCCGCGCCCTGGGTCCGCACCCGGCTGCGCGCGATGCCGCTGGCCGCGCTGCTCACGGCGGCCCTCGCGCTCGTCACCGTCTTCCTGGCGGCGGCCTTCCCACGCATCGCCGACCGGAACGCGGACAGCGCGCTCCAGGAGTTCACCCGCGGCCTGGGCAGCAACGTCACCAACCTGGAGGTCACCTCCGGGATGGCCCCCGGCGACGACGGCCCCGCCCTCGACGCCCTGCAACGGACGTTCGACGCGCAGATCGGACGGCAGCTGCCGCTGCACGAGTCCGGGCAGGTCCACGGCACCCGGGTCAAGACCGAGCGGAAGATGTTCAACCAGGGGTTCACCCGGTTGTCCGAAACCGCCGTCCCGGGGCTCGGCCTGTTCTACCTGCACGGTCTCGCCGACCGGGCGACGCTGACCTCGGGTACCTGGCCGGGCCCCGCCCCGGTCGACGGTCCGCTGCCGATCGCGCTGAGCCAGCAGGCCGCCGAGGCCATCAACATCAAGGTCGGCGACGTCATCGAGAGCGGCACCGACGGACCCGTCACGCTGCGCACCACCGTGACCGGCCTCTACCGGGTCAACGACCCCCAGGACCCGTTCTGGGAGGGACTCGGCTGTCCGGCCAGGGCCTGCCTGGGCGTCAAGGGCGACGACGCGTGGTACTGGACCAGCGGCTTCGTCGACGGCGGCAGCCTGACCGCGCTGTCCCGCTGGGGTTCGAGCGGCCAGAACTTCTGGCGGCTGCCCGTCGACCCCGGCTCGCTGCGCGCCGACCAGCTCGACCACACCCGCCAGGTCCTCGGCTCGTACACGGCCGGCCCCGGCATGACCGCCCTGATCGACGCCACCCTCCGGGCCGACCTGCACGCCACCTCGCTGATGCCGGACGTCCTCGCCCGGGCCACCGCCCGCTACCAGGCCGCGGCCCCGCTGGGCGCCATCGGGCCGGCCGGTGTCGCCGGCGTCGCGGTCGTGGTGCTCTGCCTGGCCGCGGCGCTCAGCACGGACCGGCGCACGGCCGAGATCCGGCTGCTCCAGGCCCGTGGCGGCTCGCGCAGCGGCGTGCTGCTGCGGCTGCTCGCCGAGGGCGCGCTGACCGTGCTGCCCGCCGCCGTGCTCGGGACGACCCTCGCGTTGGTGCTGCTGCCCACCCCGCGCTGGGGCAACCCGGTGCTGCTGGCGCTCGCCGTGACCCTGCTCGCGATCCTCGTCTTCCCGTTCCGGGCCGCGCTGCTCTGGGC
>NZ_JBHVET010001256.1:0-1251 GCF_042802135.1 Kitasatospora sp. NPDC057512 | reverse complement strand
GTTCGACCCGGTACGGCCCAACGAGCCGCCCCGCCGGAGGTTGCGCCCGGACCGTCCCCGGTCCCCCGGGTCAGTGCGGTGCCTGGTGGTCCTCGTCGTACGCGGCGCGGGCCGCCAGCACCTGGGGCATGTGGCTCTCCGCCCAGGCCTTGATCTGCCGCACGAGCGGCAGCAGGTCGCGCCCGAGCCCGGTGAGCTCGTAGTCGACGC
Organism: Kitasatospora sp. NPDC057512; assembly: GCF_042802135.1. Taxonomy (NCBI): domain Bacteria; kingdom Bacillati; phylum Actinomycetota; class Actinomycetes; order Kitasatosporales; family Streptomycetaceae; genus Kitasatospora; species Kitasatospora sp. NPDC057512. The sequence goes on along the minus strand of NZ_JBHVET010001256.1, from coordinate 1,041 downwards.
GGGCCGGCACCCCGGCGGTGACGGTGCGGCTGACCAGGCCGTCGCGTTCCAGGGCGCGCAGGGTCTGGGTGAGCATCTTCTCGCTCACCCCGGCCAGGCGCCGGCGCAGGTCGCTGTAGCGCAGCGGCCCGTCGGCGAGGGCGGAGACGAGCAGGCTGACCCACTTGTCGCCGATCCGGTCCAGGAGTTGGCGGGCCGGGCACCAGGCGAGGTAGGCGTCGTAGGCGGCGGCCTCGGCGGCGCGGCGCCGGGCGGCGGTCGTGGTGGGCATCGGCCCACTCTCCTTTCCGTTCGGTACGCACCTTCGGGTGCGTCCTTCCCTCTGGAGAGTAACTCTCCTTAGGTTGGGTGGAGTTGCCGATTCGTGAGGGGTGGGTGTCGTGATGCGTGCCGTGGTGGTGCGGGAGTTCGGCGGTCCCGAGGTGCTGGAGCTGGTGGAGGTGGCGCTGCCGCGCCCCGGCCGCGGGCAGGTGCGGGTGCGGGTGGCGGCGGCCGGGGTCAACCCGGTGGACGCGGTCACCCGCTCCGGGGTGCTCGCCGGGGCCGGGCTGATGGCCCCGCGCGCGGTGACCGGCATCGGCTGGGACGTGGCCGGGACGGTGGACGCGGTGGGACCGGACGTGGACCGATTCTCGGTCGGCCAGCGGGTGGTGGGGCTGCGCGACCGCCTGGACAGCGACCTCGGCACCTACGCCGAGCACGTCGTCCTGGACGCGGACGCCCTCGCCCCCGCCCCGGCCGGCGCCACCCTCGCCCAGGGCGCGACGCTGCCGCTCAACGGCCTCACCGCGCTGCAGGCCCTGGACCTGCTCGACCTGCCGGCCGGCTCCACCGTCCTGGTCACCGGGGCGGCGGGCGGCGTCGGCGGCTTCGCCGTCGAACTGGCCGTCCTGCGCGGCCTGCGGGTGGTCGCGCTCGCCGGGCAGGACGACGAGCGGCTGGTGCGCGACCTGGGCGCCGAGTGGTTCGTGCCGCGCACGGCACCCGATGTGGCCGCCGCCGTACGGGAGTCGGTGCCCGGCGGCGTCGACGGCGCCGTCG
>NZ_JBHVET010001255.1:0-1254 GCF_042802135.1 Kitasatospora sp. NPDC057512 | reverse complement strand
CGAGTTGTCCGCCGGGGTGCCGTCGGCGGAGGCCAGTGCGGTGGCGCCGAGCGTGGCGGCCACGGCGACGGCACCGCCAACGAGCAAGCGGGACAAGCGCTTTGCCATGCCTAATCCTTTTCGTTCATCTGGTGTTGCCCTGACGGGCGGATTCGCGGAATCGGGTGACCGGCCTGAATGGTGGGCGAACCAACCGGCAATGGCGAGACGTCATTGCCGGTGGAAGTACCCGAAGTTGCCGCGTCGGCGCCTTCGGTGCCGCAGCCGGAATCCGGGCCATCGAACCAGATGAGCTGACGCTTCGACAAGCGCCATCCTGGCTCTGGCCAGGTGTTATGTCATGCTTTCCCAGTCGTTGGGTGCCTATCGGTGATGCGGTTCCCTTTGCTTGGCTTTGCCCTTTGGCAGGTGTTTCACGGGCTGGCTTTGGAGCAACTTTCTGACTTCGTGAACGTTCTGTCGTGCCGTCATCTGACGTAGGCTCCGCTGCGGTCGTGAATGCGGCCGATGTCGACAGTGGAGGTTTCTGATGCGCCATTCGATATCCCGTTCACGCGGGCGGGGGAGGGGGAGGCCGCCGCTGCTGGGCCGAATGTCCCTGAGCCTGCTGCCACTTGCCCTGACCGCCGGTCTGGTGGGATCCGGCATCCCGAGCGCCACCGCGGCCGAGCCGACCGGTGGGCAGGCCCAGTCGAGTGCCCGTCGGCTCGCGTTGGAGGCATGGCTAGACGGCGGTCCCCGACTCCACGCGCTGGCCGAGACCGCGCTGGCCGGGTCCGACCAGGACGTGCAGCGGTTCGTCGACAACGACCTCGCCGGCGCCCAGCGCCTTGACGACCTGCTCGCCGCCACGCAGATCTCCAGCGTGGGTGGGCCGAAGGTCCGCGAGGCCGCGGACAAGGCCATCGAGGGCACCCCTGACGGGTTGCGCGCCTTCCTGGAGGGCGGTTGGCAGGCGGCTCTCGATGCCGACCGGCGGCTGATGATCACCCGGCTGACCGACCCCGCGATGGGCGCCGGACGCAACCTGCAGGCGGCCGGTGACGCCGCGCTGCGCAGCAACACCAGCGACGACCTGCAGAAGTTCCTGACCGAGGGCCAGTTCCCGGCGAAGGATTCGGACGACCGGCTCAAGCTGGTGCAGATCCTCAGCACGGGTGGCACGAACACCCAGGCGGCGGCGCGTGCGGCGCTGAACGGGTCGATCGAGGACGTGCGCGACTTCCTGGCGGTCGGCCAGTACATCGCGCAGAG
>NZ_JBHVET010001254.1:0-1255 GCF_042802135.1 Kitasatospora sp. NPDC057512 | reverse complement strand
GCCACCTGTCGGTGCCCGGTGCCCGGTGCGGCGGTGCGGAACTCGTCCCGGCCTTCGGGGCGAGCAGGTGCGGCAGGGCGGCCCGGGTGGCGCGGACGGCGGCCAGGAGGTTGACGCTCAGGGCCCAGTCCCAGTCCTCGTCCGTCACGCTCAGGACGCCGTCCACCCTCGTCCGTCACGCTCAGGACGCCGTCCACCCTCGGGCGCACCGCTCCGACGTTGTTCACCAGCACGTCGATGCCGCCATGAAGCCCGGCGGCCTCGGCGATCAGCTCGGCCGGACCGCCCGGTGTCGCGAGATCGACTTCCACGACGGTGAGGTCCGCGCCCTGCTTCACGTGCGCGTCGAGGGCCTCGGTGCGTGTCCGTGATCCTGCGACGACGTGGCATCCCGCCGCGAGGAACGCCTTGGTGATCGCGAGCCCGATGCCGCGCCCGGCCCCGGTGACGACGACGGTCTGGCCGGCCGGGCCCGGGTCGGCACCGGGCCCTGCCGCTCGTGGCGGTGCGGAAGGGGGCATCGCACGGGTCTCCGCAGTGTCCGCATCCTCAGGGGATGATCGTGGGCAGGAGGCCGCCGTCGACGCCGAGAGCGCGGCCGGTGGTGGCCGAGGAGTGCTCGGAGGCCACGTAGGTGATCATGTTGGCGACCTCGTGGGGGCGGATCAGGCGGCGGAGCAGGGAAGCTGCGGCGCGGTTCTCGGCCAGGTAGCGGCGTTCCTGCTCGGCGGGGTCGAGGCCGGGGTAGAGCTCGTCGAACATGGCGAGCACGCCGTCGCTCATGGTCGGTCCGGGCAGGACGCAGTTCACCGTGACGCCAGTGCCGGCGACCTCCTGGGCCATGCCCCGGGAGACGGCCAGCTGGGCGGTCTTGGTCATGCCGTACTGGACCATGTCGGGCGGGGTCTGGACGCCGGCCTCGCTGCTGACGAAGATCACGCGGCCCCAGCCGCGGGCGACCATCCGGGGCGCGTAGTGGCGGGCCAGGCGCACCCCGGAGAGGACGTTGACCTCGTAGAAGCGCAGCCAGTCCGCGTCGGTGATGTCGAAGACGGGCTTGGTCTCGAAGATGCCGGTGTTGTTGACCAGGATGTCGACGTCGGTGAGTTGCCGGATCAGCTCGGCGGTTCCTTCGGCCGTGCCGACGTCGGCGGCGATGCCGCGTCCGCCGATCCGCTTCGCGGTCTCGGCGACGCGGTCGGGGTTGCGGCCGTTGACCACGACGTCGGCTCCGGCGGCGGCCAGGGTCTGGGCC
>NZ_JBHVET010001253.1:0-1256 GCF_042802135.1 Kitasatospora sp. NPDC057512 | reverse complement strand
GCCGTCGTGCAGGGCAGCGGCGACCACAGCGGACAGGCCACCGGGCCCTGCGGCGGGGGAGCGGCGCCCCGGGCCGCCGCCGGCAGCTCCCAGCGCGCGGCCGCCTGCGGCCGCGGCTCCACCAGGACGGCCTCCAGGCCGGGTGCCGGGCTGCACCAGATGCTGGTGATGCCGTTCGGCGCCCCGCCGGGCAGCAGCGGCACACCCGGGCCGGCCGGTCCCGCCGCGTCCGCCGAGTCCGCCTCCTCCGGGCCGGTGGCGGGCAGAGCGGCCGGCAGGCACTGCGCGGGCGCCGGCGGGGCGGACGGCCGGAACAGCCCCGCCGGGCGCACCCCCGCCAGGGTCGCCAGCACCGCCCCGCCCACCGCGAGCGTCAGCAGCGCCGCCGCGCCCGTCCGGCTCGCCGTCCAGAGCCGGTGCCGGGCCCGCAGCACCGCCACCGGCGTACGGTGCGGCTCCGGGCAGCCGCGCACCGCCGCCCGGTGCAGCAGCCCGCTCAGCCCGTCCGCGAAGCCCGGCGCCGCCGGATCCGGCCCGACCAGCTCCGGCACCCACTGCGCCAGCGCCGCCCGCGCCGCCCACACCCGCCCCTCGGCCGCCGCCCGGGTGGACTCCACCTCCACCGCGACCGCCGCCGCCGGGAACCCCAGCCCGTCGTGCAGCACCAGCGCCCGGCGCTGGGGGCGGGACAGCCGCTTCAGCGCCTTCAGCAGCGCCCGGTCCCGGTCGGTCAGCCGGTCGTGGTCCGGCAGCACCGCCTGCGACTCGTCGGCCGGCCGCACCCTGATCCGCCGGTGCGGCAGCCCCCACGCGTGCGACCGCCGGGGCCCGCCCCGGTGCCACGGCGACAGCGCCAGCTCGCAGGCGCGCACCCGCACCCACCCCTCCGGGTTCCCCGAACCGGTGACCGCGCCCCAGCTCCTGCGCGCCTCCCCGAACGCCCGCCGTACGCAGTGCACCGCCCGGTGCCGGCAGGCGGTCAGCAGGAACACCTGCTGCACCAGCCGGGTGTGGGTGGTCGCGTAGAGCTCCTCGAAGGTGACCGCCGGGGCCTCCGCGTCGAGGTCGTCCTCCGCGCTCGAAGGAGCGGCGGCGGCCAGCGCCGCCCGGCCGGGGCTGACGAAGGCGCGCCCGGCGGGGCCCTGGACGTCCGCGGCGGGTGCGGCGCCGGGCTCCTTCCTCGCCTGCCCGGGGTCGGCGGACGCGCGCTCCACGGGTTCGGGTGCCGACGGCCGCCCTGCGTCGCCGTCCTGCGC
>NZ_JBHVET010001252.1:0-1258 GCF_042802135.1 Kitasatospora sp. NPDC057512 | reverse complement strand
GGCCCGTCCCGTCCGAACAGCGGTCGGCGGCAAGGGCGCACGCCGGGGGCGCGCGCCATGACGCTGTGCAAGCAAAAGACCGCATTCCGGTAACAACCCGGAGGATGCCGGGACTACGGTGACGATCACATCGGAGTGCGGAACCCGCAGTACCTGAGGGGATTTGGGATGCCACATCGGCGTCTGGAGAACGGTCTCACGTCGAGCCCGGCGGTGATGTTCGGCGAAGCACTCCGCTTCGCGCGCGATTTGGCGGGCTACACGCAGGAAGGACTGGGCAAACTCCTGCACTGCCACCGAACGGTGATCACCCGGTACGAGAGCGGCAAGCGCTCGATGCCGAGGGACACCGTCGAACGAGCCGACGAGCTGCTCGGCATGAGGGGCCTGCTGGTGCGGCTCTGGGAGCGGGTGGACTGGCATGCGGACATCGAGCACCCCGACTGGTTCCAGAAGTACGTCGAGCTGGAAGCGGAGGCCGTGGCCGCCCGGGTGCTCCAGTACATGCGGATCAACGGGCTGCTTCAGTGCGAGGAGTACGCCTACGAGATGTTTCGCCTCGGCGACGCCCGGAACAACCCGGAGTGGCTGGCCGAACGGGTGGCGACTCGGCTGAGTCGGCAGGACCGCTACCTGGTCGACAACGGGCCGTCAATGATCGTCGTCCTCCACGAGAGCGCGATCCGCAGCGTCATCGGCGGACCGGGCACCATGAGAAGGCAGATGGAGCACCTTCTCTCCGTCGGGGAACGGTCCAACGTTCTGATCCAGGTAGCGCCGTTCTCCTGCAGGACTCGGAAGCTGCCGACCACATCGGTGGTGCTGCTGGAGCTGCCCGACGGGAAGGAGTGGGTCTACTCGGAGAGCCTGTACCGAGGGCACTTCAGCGACGCCCCTTCGATCGTGCAGGAGGCCCGCCGGGACTTCGACCTTGTCCGCGGGTCTGTACTCTCGGTCGACGACTCCCATGCCCTCATGACCGAAGTAACGGAGGAATACCGGTATGCAGAACGCCGATCCGAGCGGGGCGCAGTGGTGCAAGAGCAGCTACAGCGGGGACAACGCGGGCGAGTGCATCGAGGTGGCCCCCGGGTTCCCCGGTCTCGTTCCCGTGCGTGACTCCAAGGACCCCCACGGCCCGGCCCTCCTCTTTCCGGCCGCCGCCTGGGACTCCTTCATCACCGCGATCCGGGGGGACGAGTTCCCGGTCGGCAGCTGACTGGACGTCAATGACGTTGCAGGGGGCGGGGTGCCGGAT
>NZ_JBHVET010001251.1:0-1265 GCF_042802135.1 Kitasatospora sp. NPDC057512 | reverse complement strand
GGAGCGGGGCGCGCGGCCCCGCCGAAGCCGCCCCGGGGCATCATCGGGCGGCTCCGCCGGCGCTGCGGCAGGCCGTTGGGCGTCCACTCGGTCACGATCACCTCGTCGTCCCCGGCGCCCGGGCCGGAGGGCCCCCACGGGTTGGTCGAGCCGTAGGACGGCCCGACGCCGGCCGAGGTCGTCCGGGTGCCCCAGGGGCGGCCCGCGGCCGCGTGCCGGGGCGGGTTCGGGGGCAGTGGGCGGGGGCCGGAGAAGGCGCCGATGCCGTGCGCCCGCCCGGTCGGCGGCGCGGTGGTGAGCAGTTCCTGCGGCACGACCAGCACCGCCCGCACGCCGCCGTACGCGGAGCGGCGCAGCGAGATCTGGAAGCCGTACGCCTGGCAGAGCCGGCCGACGATGGCGAAGCCCAGCCGGGGGGACTCGGTGAGGTCGTCGAAGTCCTTGGAGACCATCGCCTCGCGGATCGAGCGCTCGGCGCGGAACCGGGCCTCGTCGGTGAGGCCGAGGCCGCCGTCCTCGATCTCGATTGCCATCCCGCTCTGCACCTCGGAGGCGCTCAGGTGCACGTGGGTGTGCGGCGGGGAGTAGCGGGTGGCGTTGTCGAGCAGCTCGGCGACGGCGTGGATCAGCGGCTCGACGGCCGGTCCGGTGACGGAGATCTGGGCCACCGGGTGCAGGTCCACCCGCTGGTACTCCAGGATCCGGGACATGCCGCCGCGCAGCACGCTGTAGAGCGCGATCGGACGGGTCCACTGGCGGCCGGGGCGGGCGCCGGACAGGACGGCGATGCTGTCGGCCAGGCGGCCGCTCAGCGCGTTGCCGTGGTCCAGGCGCAGCAGGTCGTCGAAGACCGCCGGGTCGTTGCCGTGCCGGTCCTCCATCTCCCGCAGGTCCTTGGCCTGCCGGTGGATGATGGCCTGGACCCGGCGGGCGATGTTGACGAAGGCCCGCTCGGCCGAGTCGCGCCGGCTGACCTCGTCGTCGACGGCCTTGGCGACGGCCTCGGTGACGGCCACCAGCGAGCGGCGGAACCGTGGCGAGACGGGCGCCTCGCTCTCCTCGAACGGGCGGGTCAGGACGTCGAAGGAGTACCCGTACCGGGCCCCGGCGACCACCCTGCGCATCTCCACCCGGGCGAGCCGGTCCAGCTCGTCCTCCTGCCCGGCCAACCTGCGTTGCCACTCCTCCACCTGCCGGGCGTGCAGGTCACGGGAATCGCTCAGGGCCCGCCCCCGGCGGGCCGACTCGGCGGCCACCACGGCCAC
>NZ_JBHVET010001250.1:0-1276 GCF_042802135.1 Kitasatospora sp. NPDC057512 | reverse complement strand
CACTCCACGACCGTCCGGAGGCGTCAGGCGGTCAGCTCGGGGCTCCACGTGACGCCCACGTTGCCGGCGCCCCAGTTGACGATGAGCTGGGTCTGGTAGACGTGGCCCGGGGTGGGGTTGGGGACCTGCGTGCCGACGTAGCGGGACCAGCCGAGCCCGCAGCCCGCCATCGTGTCCCACCGGTAGCCGGTGCTCCGGTCGTACAGGACCAGGTCGACGGTGCAGTTGGAGTTCGCGAAGTTGGTGTACGCGTCGGCGACCAGGGTGCTCCCGTTGACGCTGATGCACGCCTGCTGGGTGCCGCCGTTGCAGCCGCCGCCCGACGCCGCGAACGCGTTGCCCGCGCCGCCGACGGTGAACGTGCCGGCCAGTGCGGCGGTTGCCAGGGCCAGTGTCGACGCCCGTGCGATCCGCTTCGTGATCATTTTCAGCTCCTCGGAGGGGGCCGGCCCCGGTGGCCGGCGGTTGATCACGATCGGAGCGGGGTGTGGACAAGCGGTCGACGGGCGGTCGACGTTCGATGAACGGGCTGATCGGCCGCACCGGGACCCCGCGCACCGGGCGGCCGAAACACCCGTCAGCAGGAGAGGTTGCCGCCGCCCACGTCGGTGCCCAGGACGCCGACGAACTGCTTGTAGAGGTTGATCCGGCTGTTGCGCTGGTCCGGGTTCTTGCCGTCGCACTCCAGCGCGCCGTTGATGGTGCGGATGGTCTCGCCGAAGCCCTTGTTGTTGACGATGGCGTCGTGCGCCGTCATCCGGCCGGCGCCGCTCTGGGTGTTCCAGAACCAGAGCGCCGTCTTCCAGGACGTCGCCGGGTTCTTCTCGACCTGGTACGGGTCGCGCAGCAGGTCGATGCCCAGGGCGTCGCCGGCCGCCTTGTAGTTGAAGTTCCAGCTCAGCTGGAGCGGCCCGCGACCGTAGTACGCGGACTGCCCGGCCGGACAGCCGTACGACTGCGAAGTGTCGCAGTAGTGCGGGTAGTTGGCGGTGTTCTGCTCGACGATGTACTTCAGCCCGCCGGTCTCGTGGCTGACGTTGGCCAGGATGGCCGCCGCCTCGCGCTTGCGGGTGGCGGTGTCGCCGGTGGTGGTGAACTTCGGGTAGGCGCTCAGGGCGTCGGTCAGGCCCTTGTACGTGTAGAAGGCGTTCCGGTTCGGGAACATCTTGTTGAACTGGGCCTCGCTCACCACGAAGGAGCCGGCGGCGGAGGCCGGGGCGGTCTGCCCGGCGACGGCGAGGGTGCTCAGCACGGCGGCGGAGGCCGCCAGCGACAG
>NZ_JBHVET010001249.1:0-1276 GCF_042802135.1 Kitasatospora sp. NPDC057512 | reverse complement strand
CGCTGCCGCCCGGGGCCGCGGCGCCCCGCGCGTCACCAGTTCCGGACCTGCCGGATGATCCGCCGCTTCAGCCGGACCGTCCGGCTGCCGTCGGGGAACAGCCTCAGCCGGTCGAGCTCCCAGTGCCCGTACTCGGCGTGCTCGGTGAGCAGTTGGCGCGCCGCGTTGCGCGTGGTGCCGCGCGGCATGCGCAGGGACTGGTACTCGTACTCCGGCTGCCGGACCGGCTTCCGTGGGGTCAAAACGCTCCTCCTGGGGATCACCTTCGGGCAAGCCTACGGCCTGCCCCGGACAGTCGGCCCGGGTATTTCCGGCCGTCCTCCCGTGCGCGGGCGACGGTCGGAACGGGTGCGACCCGGGACACCGGCTGACAGTTCATCAGTCCTGTTGCCACTGTGGAGGGGATACCCCGATCCCGGCGCGCGAAGCGGCAGCCGGATGGCCTCGGCGGGCCCGGCGTGCGCCCTCCGCGCCCGCTTCGCGCCCGTGGCGCGTGGGGATGAAGCGGGATGGATCGGACATCAGGGGGGAAGTTGCGGTGAAATCGCGGGTGTAGGTGACAACCGCTGTGCGTGGCGACACCGCGGGGAGATAGCGTCTGCACCATGTCTGATGCCGCGCAGCCCACCATTGCCGAGGTACGCGCCGCCGCTGAGGCGGTCAAGGCCGCCATCGACCGTCATCTGGAAGCGGTGTCAAGCCCCAACGCAGCCGATGATCCCGCCGTCACCGCCGCCTACGAGCAGCTCGCGACGGCGGCCATCGCCTACGACCAGCTCCTGTACGAGGCCTACGACGAGGTCACGCCCTTCGAGATCCCCGGGGACGAGGGCCCCGGCGGGTACCACGGCCCCGAACAGCCCGAGGCGATCAGCGTGTTGATCCGCCGCGACTACCACGTCGTCGACCCCGAGCGGCTGCGTGCCCAGGCCGAGCGGCTGGACGAGTCGCTGACCCCGGGCGGCGCCGGCGCGGGCGGGGTGAACGCCGCGATCGGCGTGCTGTTCGGCGAGTACGAGCCCGACGAGATCGCCGCCCGCAGCGAGGAGTTCGGCCTGGAGGAGGCCGACTCGACGCTCTGGGTCGCGGCCACCGAGCCGACCGAGCCGGGCGAGTGGCTGCCCGAGCCCTTCGAGCACGCCGACCCGCAGCTGTTGATCTGCCGGTTCGACGTGAGCGAGGTCTACGACGACGAGGACCCGGACGACTGACGTGGTTCAGGACGACTGACGCGGTTCGGCACGACCGACGCCGTGCAGGACGCACGACGGGCGGG
>NZ_JBHVET010001248.1:0-1280 GCF_042802135.1 Kitasatospora sp. NPDC057512 | reverse complement strand
TCAGCCACGTCCCGCTGATCGACACCGCCCTGCGGCTGACCGCCTGCGGCGCGGCCTTCGGGTAAGCGCTCCTTTCACTCCTCCACGGGCAGGCACTCGGCGAGCAGGCCGACGATGTCGCGCCAGGCCCGCTGGGCCTGCTGCGGGTGGTGGGCGACGCCGGGGAGCACGGCGTGGCCGACCGTCGGGTGGTGGAAGGCGTGCTGGGCACCGCCGTAGACGACGAGGCGCCAGTCCACGCCCGCGGCCTGCATCTCGGCGGCGAAGGCGTCCCGCTGCTCGGCCGACATGATCGGGTCCTCCGACCCGACCCCGGCCCACACGGGGCAGCGGATCCGGGCGGCCTCCCCCGGGCGGCCCGTGACCAGGCCGTTGACCGTGCCGATCGCCCGCAGGTCGACGCCCTCGCGCCCGAGTTCCAGCGCGATCGCGCCCCCGGTGCCGTAGCCGATGGCGGCGATCCGGTCGGGGTCGGTCCGCGGTTCGGCGAGCAGCACGTCGAGGGCCGCGTGGCCGATGCCCCGCATCCGGTCGGGGTCGGCGAGCAGCGGCATCACCCGCGCCAGCATCTCCTGCGGGTCGCTGATCCACCGCCCGCCGTGGAGGTCGAAGGCCAGTGCCACGTAGCCCAGTTCGGCGAGGGCATCGGCCCGGCGGCGCTGGAAGTCGTTCAGGCCGGGCCCCTCGGGCCCGATCAGGACCGCGGGTCGGCGGCCGGTTCCGGCGGGCAGCGCGAGGTGCCCGAACATCGTCATTCCGTCGGCCGGGTACTCGACCGTACGCGTGGTGACCATCGTCATGGGACGGGACTGTAGTGAGGACCGGCCCCCGCCCGGGCCCGACTTCGCCGTCGGCAGAGCGGGGCGGCCCGCCGGCGGCCGCCGCTGCGCTTCGCGTCGGACCGACTGCACTGCGTGAGAGACTGGCGCGGTCAGTGTGATCCCTGTGCGAGGAGTGGACATGGCCGAGCGCCAGAACGGCACCGTGAAGTGGTTCAACGACGAGAAGGGCTACGGGTTCATCACCCCGGAGTCCGGTCCCGACCTGTTCGTGCACTTCAGGTCGATCGAGGGGGCCGGCTTCAAGTCCCTCGTCGAGGGCCAGCGGGTGACGTTCGAGGCGGTCCAGGGCCAGAAGGGGATGCAGGCCGACAAGGTCCAGGTCGTCGAAGGCTAGGACCTGCCCCGGGCCTGACGGTCGGCGGCCCGGCCGCACCGGCCGCCGACCGGCGGGCCGGCGGGCCGGCGCCGAATCCGGGAATCAGGAAGGCTCCTCGGGCC
>NZ_JBHVET010001247.1:0-1283 GCF_042802135.1 Kitasatospora sp. NPDC057512 | reverse complement strand
CCCCCAGCCACGCCCCCGGCCCGGCCGGCGCCTCCCGCCGGCCGGGCCACCGGGCCGCGAGGGCCACCGGTGTCGCGACGACCGCTGGAAACCGCCCGAGCGCTACGAGGGCTGCGCCGACGCGGAAGTCCGGCCTTCCGCCGTCCCCTCCTGAGCGAGCATCACCTTCCGCAGCAGGTCCGCCAGCGTGCGCCGCTCCTCCTCGGACAGCACCCCCAGCAGCCGCTGCTCCTCCCGGCCCACCACGTCCAGGGCCTTGCGCCAGGCGGCGCGCCCGGCCTCGGTCAGGACGATGTCGACCTTCCGGCGGTCCTCCGTGGACGGCGTGCGCAGGACGAAGCCGCGCCGCTCCAGGGTCTCCAGCCGCCCGGTGACCGAGGCCGGGGCGAGGTTGAGGTCGGCCCGCAGGTCGGAGGGGGCGGCGTGGCCGCCGCGGCCGGCCAGCACGTGCAGGGTGTCGAACTCGTGCTTGTGCAGGCCGTAGTCGGCGACGCCCTGTTCGCGGACCCGGCCGAGGTGGCGGGTGAGCCGCCACATCCGGGTGACGGAGGCCTCGATGACCGGGTCGAGGTCGGGCAGCACCGGTTGCCAGCGGTCGACATGACCGTCCGTCCAGTCGCGGGGCTCCATCCGGTCGCGGGGCGGAGTGTGCTGTTCGGAAGGGTGCTCGGCCATGGGAGGAGTCTACAAACCGCCACAGAAACGACGGCATCAAAATATTCGTTGCCGAAATTTCGTCATCGAAATACAGTGCGGCGCGTGACAGCACACCCCTTGAGCCTGAGCGGCTTCCGCCTGCTCTTCATCGGTCGGACGGCGGGCGCGGTGGGCCTGCTGGTCGGCTCGCTGGTCGCCGCACGGCTGCGGCCCCGCCGCCCGGTCCTGGCCGGCAACCTCGCCCTCGCGCTGTACGGGCTGCCGCTGCTCGCGCTCGCCCTCCCCGCCCCGGCGCCGGTCGCGGTGGCGGCGCAGGCGGTGGCGATGGCCGGGCTGGGCTTCCTCAACCCGGTCTGGGAGACGGTGGTCCAGCAGGACTTCCCGCCGGGGACGCCGGCCCGGGTCACCTCCTACGACTGGCTGCTCTCGCTGGCCGCCGCCCCGCTCGGCTACGTCCTGGCCCCGTTGGCCGCCGGGGCGTGGGGCGACCGGGTGCCGCTGCTGGCGGCGGCGGTGCTGGTGACGGTGGTCTGCGCGGGCACGGCGGCGGTGCCCGGCGTCCGGCGGTACGACGCCCGACGGACAACCGTGCCCGAGCCCGGGCCGCCGACCGAACGGCCACCGGC
>NZ_JBHVET010001246.1:0-1286 GCF_042802135.1 Kitasatospora sp. NPDC057512 | reverse complement strand
CCGGTGGACGGGCCCTTCCGCATGTCCGGGGGAGGTGCGCCGGGCGTCTCCGGGGCTCAGCAGCCGTTCCTGAGCACGCTCTCCGGCAGGTAGCGGTCGGCCCAGACGGCCAGTTCGGTGAGCGCGGGCTTGAGCGCGACGCCGGCTTCGGTGAGCCGGTAGCTGACCCGCAGCGGCGGGCCGGCGTCGACCTCGCGGACGACCAGCCCGGCCTCGGCCAGCTCGGTCAGCCGGTCGGAGAGCATCCGCTCGCTGATGCCCGGGACGGCGCGGCGCAGCTCGGAGAAGTACGCGGGGCCGCCGTTGGTGAGGACGCCCAGCAGCATGCCGGTCCAGCGCTTGCCGAGCAGGGTGAACACCCGGGTGAGGGCCAGGTCGGCGTTGCGGCACGGGCCGGGGCCCTCGGCGCCGCACGCGTCGGTGGCGATCGGGACTCCGTCGGTCACTGCCTCGTGCTCGGCCATGGGTCCAGCCTACTCGACCCCTTACTAGTGACTATAGAAAAGTAAGCTGCTACCGTACCTACAGTTGCAGCGAAATCAGCAGCTACTTATTCTCTGGAGGTCCTGCCATGCCTACGCTCCTGCACCTCGACTCCTCCGCGGTCGCCGACGGCTCCGTCTCCCGCGAGGTCACCGCCGCCTTCCGGGCCGCCTGGCAGGCCGAGCACCCCGAGGGCACGGTGATCTACCGGGACCTCGCCGCCGACCCCCTCCCGCACCTCGACGCGCACGGCATCAGCGCCGGATTCGCCCCCGCCGAGGCCCACAGCGCCGAGCAGGCCGCCGCCTTCGCGCTGCGCGAGCAGGTGATGGCCGAGCTGGAGCGGGCCGACGCCGTGCTGATCGGCAGCCCGATGTACAACTTCACGATCCCGTCGACCCTCAAGACCTGGCTGGACCACGTGATCCTGGTCGGCCGCACCGCCGGCGAGGCGCCCTCCGCCAAGGGCACCCCGGTCACCGTGGTCGCCTCCCGCGGCGGCTCGTACGCGCCCGGCGCCCCGCGCGAGCCGTACGAGTTCGTCACCACCTACCTGGAGAAGGTGCTGACCGGCATGCTCGGGCTGGAGGTCGACTTCATCGTCCCCGAGTTCACCCTGGCCGGCGCCGTCCCGGCGATGGCCGACTTCGTCCCGAAGGCCGTCGAGTCCAAGGCCCAGGCGCTGGAGCAGGCCGTCCGCCGGGCCAAGGAGACGGCCGCCCGAGCCGCGGTGTGACGTCCGTCGGAGGCGCGCCCCACCGGGCGCGCCTTCCGCGCAATCGGCCGCCGGTGCTCCCATGCCG
>NZ_JBHVET010001245.1:0-1287 GCF_042802135.1 Kitasatospora sp. NPDC057512 | reverse complement strand
GCAGTGGGCCGATCGCCGCCTGGAGGGTGTCCGGTGCGGCCCGGCCGAGGAGGGCCACCGCCGCGCCGGCATCGGCCAGGTGGCGGGCGTTGTGCTCCTGCTCGTTCCCGGCCGACGTCGCCAGCGGGACGAACACCGCGGCCCGCCCCAGCGCGGTCAGTTCGGCCAGCGTTCCCGCGCCGCTGCGGGAGACGACCACGTCGGCGAGGGTGAGCACGTCCGGCAGTTCCGGGCCGACGAAGCCGGTCACCAGGTACCGGGGGCGCAGGTGCTCCGGCAGTGCCGCCGCCCGCTCCCGAAGCCGCTCCTCGTGGCTGGGCCCGCACTGGTGGACCACGTTGGCGTGGCCGAGCAGCCACGGCAGGATCCCGCCCACCAGCTCGTTGATCTGCTGGGAGCCCTGCGCGCCGCCGGTGACGTACACGGTCGGCAGGGAGCGGTCGAAGCCCCACAGTCCGAGTGCCTGGATCGCCTTGTCGCCCTGGCCGGTCAGCACCTCCGGGCGGACCGGGTTGCCGGTCACCACGGCGGTGGCGCGGGCGGACGCGGGCAGGTACCGGAGCGTCGACTCGGAGGAGACCGCGACCCGGGTCGCCATCCGGGCCAGGGCCCGGTTACCGAGGCCGAGCCGGACGGTCTGCTCGTGGACCACCAGTGGCCGGTGGCACATCCGGGCGGCCGTTCCGACCGGCACGGCGACGTAGCCGCCCGTGCCGAGCACCACGTCCGGGCCGAACCCGGCGACCGCGGAGCGGGCCTGCGCGACGCCCAGGGGGACGCGGCCCATGTCCTTGACGTTGGCGGGCGACACCAGCTTGAGCGGGTTGGCGGAGCGCCGGATCTTCCCGGTGGCGACGGTCCTGAACGGGATGTTCTCGGCGGCGGTGACCTTGGCCTCAAGGCCGGTGGCGGTGCCGATCCACAGCACGTCCAGGGTGCCGTCGGCCTCGGCGAGACGCGAGCGCAGGGCGCGGATCGCGGTGAGCGCCGGATAGGTGTGGCCGCCCGTTCCGCCGCCGGTGACGATCAGTCGAAGAGGCCGGCCAAGGCGGGAGACGAGCTCGCCGGTGTCGCGGTTCACGCCTGGAACATACCAGCGCCGACGGAGCCGCCCGCCCAGTCGATCTGACGTCCGATCAGAAAATGACGTACCCACGGCCGCCCGATCGCGGGCACGGCAGACCGAGGGCATCGGCCGGCGGATTCCAGCGGCCCCAGCCCGGTGTCGAGGGTGCGAGGGGGGCTCCTGCCGGACCGCACGAAGCCCCGCCCCCACCGTGGTGGGAT
>NZ_JBHVET010001244.1:0-1287 GCF_042802135.1 Kitasatospora sp. NPDC057512 | reverse complement strand
CTTGGCGGCCTTCGACTCCTCGGCCTTGGCGTCCTCGGCCTTGGCGTCCTCGGCCTTGGCGTCCTCGGCCTTGGCGTCCTCGGCCTTGGCGTCCTCGGCCTGCTGGGCGCGCTCGGGGACGACGCCGTCGAAGTCGTCGTCGATCTCGAGGTCGTCCTCGTCGTAGAACTCCTCGACGTCCTCCTCGTCCTCGAAGATCACGCGGTCCTCGGCGTGGTCGCCGCCACCGCGCTTCTTCTGCACCGGGGCGTCCGTCGACTCGGCCTCGTCCTCGGCCAGCTCCGGGTCGAGCGTGTCGGTGAACTCCACGCCGTCGATCTCGGCCAGCCGCTCCGAGGCGTTGGTGGTGCCGTCGGTGTCGGCCTCGGCGGCCTTGGCGAACCAGTCACGGGCCTCGTCGGCCCGGCCGGCCGCGATCAGGGCCTCGGCGTAGGCGTACCGCAGGCGCGCGGTCCACGGCTGCACGGAGTTGGAGGCCAGCTCCGGGCTCTGCAGCGTCACCACGGCGGCGTCGTACTGCTCCATGTCGCCGCGGGCACCGGCCGCCACCAGGCGCATCTCGACCTGGCCGGCCTTGTCCAGCTGCTTCACCTCGGGCTCACCGGCCATCGCCAGCGCCCGCTCCGGACGGCCCAGACCGCGCTCGCAGTCGGCCATGACCGGCCACAGGTCCGCCCGACCGGTCATCCGACGGGCGGCGCGGAACTCGGTCAGCGCCTCGGAGTAACGCTGCGTCATGTACGAGGCAAAACCGGCCGCC
Source organism: Kitasatospora sp. NPDC057512 (assembly GCF_042802135.1). Taxonomy (NCBI): domain Bacteria; kingdom Bacillati; phylum Actinomycetota; class Actinomycetes; order Kitasatosporales; family Streptomycetaceae; genus Kitasatospora; species Kitasatospora sp. NPDC057512. Next base: position 527 of record NZ_JBHVET010001244.1, on the reverse strand, counting down.
TCACGGACGGCCGCCACGCGGGATGCCAGACGGAGCGCGACGCGCGAGTACTGGTAGGCCTCCTCCGCCTCGCCGTCGAGCAGGCGGGCCACCATCACCAGGTTGCGGGCGACGTCGTCCGCGAGGGTCTTGGGCAGGCTCTTGAGCTCCTGGCGCACGTCCGCGTCCAGCTCGAAGCCGGTGACGTCCTCCGGGATCGGCAGGCGCTTGACGGGCTCGTAGTTGCCCCGGCGGTCGTCGTAGTCCCGGCGGTCGCCGCCGCGCTCGTCCCGGTCACGGCGGTAGCCGCCACCCGACGGGCGGTCGTCACGGCGGAAGCCGCCACGGTCGCCACCGCGGTCGTCGCGACGGAAGCCGCCGCGGTCACCACCGCGGTCGCCGCCACGGTCACCGCGGTCGCGGTTGAAACCGCCGGAGGGACGGTCGTCACGACGGAAACCACCACGGTCGCCACCGCGGTCATCGCGGTCACGGCCGTAGCCGCCGCCCGACGGACGGTCGTCACGAGGCGGACGGTCGTCACGGTC
>NZ_JBHVET010001243.1:0-1288 GCF_042802135.1 Kitasatospora sp. NPDC057512 | reverse complement strand
GCGGCCAGCGCGGCGGGCGCGTCCAGGTCGTTCGCGAGCGCCTCGCGCACCTCGGCGAGCAGCTGCTCGGCCGAGGGGCCGTCCGGGCGGGAGACCGCGGCGCGCCAGCGGGCGAGGCGCTCGACGGCCTCGTCCAGGACGCTCTTGGTCCACTCCCAGTCCGCCCGGTAGTGGTGCGAGAGCAGCGCCAGGCGGATCGCCGCCGGGTCGACGCCCTCGCGGCGCAGCGCCGAGACGAAGACCAGGTTGCCGCGGGACTTGGACATCTTGTGGCCGTCCAGGGCGACCATGCCGGCGTGCACGTACGCCTGGGCGTACGGGTGGGCGCCGGTGGCGACCTGGGCGTGCGCGGCGCCCATCTCGTGGTGCGGGAAGGAGAGGTCGCTGCCGCCGCCCTGGATGTCGAAGGACATGCCGAGGTACTGGAGGGCGATGGCGACGCACTCGATGTGCCAGCCGGGGCGGCCGTGGCCGAGCTCGGTGTCCCAGGCGGGCTCGCCCGGGCGGGCGGCCAGCCAGAGCAGGGCGTCCAGCGGGTTGCGCTTGCCGGGGCGGTCCGGGTCGCCGCCGCGCTCGGCGAAGACCGGGCGCATGGCCTCGCGGGTGAGGCCGGAGACCTCGCCGAAGCGCGGGTCGGCGTCGACCGAGAAGTAGATGTCGCCGTCCACGTGGTAGGCGGCGCCGGAGGCCAGCAGCTTCTGGACGATCGGGACGATCCACGGGATCGACTCGACGGCGCCGATGTAGTGGGCCGGCGGGAGCATCCGCAGCGCGGTCATGTCCTCGCGGAACAGGGCCGTCTCGCGCTCGGCGAGGGCGGTCCAGTCCTGGCCGGTCTCGACCGCGCGGGCGAGCAGCGGGTCGTCGACGTCGGTGACGTTCTGGATGTACAGGACGTCGTGACCGGCGTCCCGCCAGACGCGCTGCACCAGGTCGAACGCGTTGTAGGTGGCGGCGTGGCCCATGTGGGTCGCGTCGTAGGGCGTGATGCCGCAGACGTAGATCCGGGCGGTGCCGTCCTGCGGCACGACCTCCCGGACTGTGCCCGCTGCGGTGTCGTGGATACGGAGGGGGAGCCCCTGACCAGGCAGGGCGGGAACCTCGGAGGCGGGCCAGGCATGCATGGAAACAACTTTAACCTTGCGAACATTTGAAAGCCTAACCAGTACGAAAGATCGACTGGATTCGTTTCCTACCGTTGCCCGACGCTTTCCCGACTGGTATTGCACGGATCCGACGCCGCCGGAACGCGGTACGCACAGCACCCGCTCCCGGCTCCGGACAGGGG
>NZ_JBHVET010001242.1:0-1289 GCF_042802135.1 Kitasatospora sp. NPDC057512 | reverse complement strand
CCGCTGCGGTCGGGGCCCTTCCTCGTTGTCTGCCGCTACTCGGCGCTGGTCTCGCGCTGCTTGCGCCAGCGGATCCCGGCCTCGATGAAGCCGTCGATGTCGCCGTCCAGCACGGCCTGCGGGTTGCCGGCCTCGTACGCGGTGCGGACGTCCTTCACCATCTGGTACGGGTGCAGCACGTAGGAGCGCATCTGGTTGCCCCAGGAGCTGCCGCTGTCCTTGAGCGCGTCCATCGCCGCCTTCTCCTCCTGGCGGCGCCGCTCCAGCAGCTTGGCCTGGAGGACGTTCATCGCGGACGCCTTGTTCTGGATCTGCGAGCGCTCGTTCTGGCAGGAGACCACGATGCCGGTCGGGATGTGCGTGATGCGCACCGCCGAGTCGGTGGTGTTGACGCCCTGGCCACCGGGGCCGGAGGCGCGGTAGACGTCCACCCGGAGCTCGCCCTCGTCGATGTCGACGTGGTCGGACTGCTCGACCACGGGGAGCACCTCGACACCGGCGAAGGAGGTCTGCCGGCGGCCCTGGTTGTCGAACGGCGAGATGCGGACCAGGCGGTGGGTGCCCTGCTCGACCGAGAGGGTGCCGTAGGCGTACGGCGCCTTCACGGTGAAGGTCGCGGACTTGATGCCGGCCTCTTCGGCGTACGAGGTGTCGTACACCTCGGTGGGGTACCCGTGCCGCTCGGCCCAGCGCAGGTACATGCGCATGAGCTGCTCGGCGAAGTCGGCGGCGTCCACGCCACCGGCCTCGGCACGGATGTTGATCAGCGCCTCGCGGGCGTCGTACTCGCCGGACAGGAGGGTACGGACCTCCAGCTCCTCGACCGCCTTCTGGAGGGCGACGAGCTCGTTCTCGGCCTCGGCGCGGGTGTCCGCGTCGTCCTCGGCCTCGGCGAGCTCGAACAGCACGCCCAGGTCGTCGATACGGCTGCGCAGGCCCTCGACCCGGCGCAGTTCGCCCTGGAGGAAGGAGAGCCGGCTGGTCACCTTCTGCGCGTTCGCGACGTCGTCCCACAGGGTGGGGGCGGCTGCCTCCTCCTCCAGGACCGCGATGTCGGCCCGGATCTTGTCCAGGTCGATGACGGCCTCGATCGACCCCATGGTCGTATCGAGGTTCTTGAGCTCTTCGGAAGGATCGACGGCTGCCACGCCCCCAGGGTAATGGTTCCGGGAGTGGTCATGACGACACCCCCGGTTCCCCCGGCGTCACGACGGCGGCCACGGCCCCGGGCACGGCCTCGGCTACGGCGCCCGCGAGGCCGTGCCGGACACCGCGGGACGGGCCGGGTG
>NZ_JBHVET010001241.1:0-1297 GCF_042802135.1 Kitasatospora sp. NPDC057512 | reverse complement strand
GTGCCCGGGCACGCCAGGGCGGCCGGGGAGCGGTTCGCCCGGGGCCTGCGGCTCGGCCGGGCGGCGGCCTGCCTGCCCGCCGCCGCCCGGACCGGCCACCACCGCTGCCGGGGCGTCCGGCGGGCGGCGGGAGGAGGCCACCGTGCGCACTGAGCCGCTCCGCGGCGCGACACCGGCCCGAGGGCCGCTACGCCTCGCCGTGCGCCATCTTGATCAGGCGGTCCAGCACCGTGCCGCCGCTCATCCGAAGGCCGTCGTGCTCCCACTCGTTGGTGATCCAGGTCCGCAGGCCGCGCACCGCGCGGGCGGTCTCCAGCGAGTCGGCGGTGTCCACGTACATGTCGTCGTGGTACACCGCCGCCACGACCGGCACGGTGTTGGCGGCCAGCCGCACCCGGTCGTACAGGTCGGGCCAGTCGGTGCGGGCGGCGAGCAGGTCCGCGGTCTCCTTCAGCGGGCGCAGCGCCGGGTCGGTGTCGAACATCCAGGGGTAGATCATCTCCCCGGTGAACAGCACCGGCGCGTCGGACTCCAGCGCGGCCCGGGCGTCGAACTGCGGGAACTCCTTGCGGACCCGCTCGGCCGCCCAGGCGGTGCCGCCCTGGTCCACCGACCGCTGGCCGTAGATCGACTCGTGCAGCACCGCGTAGAGCGGGCCGCCCGCGAAGGAGAGCTGGGCCTGGGCGCCGGCCAGGAAGGTGTCGGAGAGCTCGGGCCCGGCCGCGCCCTCCACCCAGGCCTCCTCCAGCAGGTAGTGCAGCGTGCCGGAGCCGTTGCCGCCGCCGAGCAGCATGCCGAGCGACTGGAACGCCTCGACGGTGAGCAGCCCGCCGCCCGGCAGGGTCGCGGGGGAGTCGGCGAGGTGGGCCGCGATCCGGCGTACCGCCTGGACGTCCTGCGGGAACCGGGCGTAGTGGCCCTCGTTCTTGCCGACCACCCGCGGGTAGGCGGCGCGGTAGACGTCGTCGGCCGAGCTGCCGAGGCCGGAGAGGCCACCGGTGATGAAGGCCTCGGTCAGGCCCTCGGGGGCGATGGAGAGGTAGGTGAGGGTGCAGAAGCCGCCGAAGCTCTGGCCGAGCACGCTCCAGCGGCGGTCGGCGCCGAGCAGCCGCTCGCGGATCAGCTCGGCGTCCCGGACGATCGAGTCCGCGCGGAAGTGGGCCAGGTAGTCCGCCTGCTCCTGCGGACCACCGCGCCGGGCGAGGGTCTGCCGGGTCGCGGGGGTGGACCGTCCGGTGCCGCGCTGGTCGAGCAGGAGCACCCGGTAGTCGTTCAGGGCGCGCTCCAGCCAGGAGTC
>NZ_JBHVET010001240.1:0-1301 GCF_042802135.1 Kitasatospora sp. NPDC057512 | reverse complement strand
CCGCAGGCGGGCTTCCGCCCCACCGTCGCGGCGGCTGACGGCCCGGAGCGGAGAGCCTCGGCGAGGAACCGGCGGGGGTATAAGCCGAACTATTTGCACAGTCCGATATTCCGCGCCAAATGGCATACTTGTCGGAGGAAGACACGGGACGAAACCTCGTACGAGACCCCGGACGAGAGCCTCACGCGGGGCCGCGTCCGGCACACGGCACGAGCAGCGCGACGGAAGGGTAGGCGTCATGGGGATCCGCGACGATGCGGCCGAGATCCGGGCCCGCGGCTGGCGGACGCTCGCCGCGCTGCACGGCATGATCGACACCGCGCTGGAGAAGGCGCTCCAGGCCGAGTTCAAGCTCTCGGTGGTCGAGTACACGGTGCTGGAGGCGCTCTCCCGCCAGGACGGCTGGCACATGCGGATGCAGCAGCTGGCCCGTGCGGCGGCGCTGAGCAGCAGCGCGACCACCCGGCTGGTGAGCCGTCTGGAGGAGCGGGGCCTGCTCGGCCGGTTCCTCTGTGCGGACGACCGGCGCGGTATCTACACCGAGCTGACGCCCGAGGGTCGCGACCTGCTGACGGCGGCCCGCCCGGTGCACGACGCCGCCCTGGAGGCGACGCTGGCCGAGGCCACCGAGGTCCCCGAGCTGGCCCCGCTGGTCGAGTCGCTCGCCGAACTCCACCCGGTCCACGCCAACGCCTGACACTCGCACGCCTGACACGCGCACCGACGGCTGAGGCCGAGGCGGGCCGTCCACGGAAGCGGTCCGCCCGGGCCGGATCGTCCGGCAGCACCTTGACCACGTCCAGCGCCGGGCGGTCGCGGCGCAGGTCACAGCGGCGTCACGGCCGCTCCTCGGCGTCCTGGACGCTGGGGGAGCCCGCTGCGGCCCGCTGCGGGGCGGTCGGCGCGGGGCGCTGCTCCCCGTACACGGGTGCGGCCGGGCCGAGCGCGTCGGCCGGACGGAGCTGTTCGGCCGAGCCGGTGTCGCGGACCCGTTGCGGCACGGCCGCCCGGGCCTGCGGCGCACCGTCCGAGCCGTCGTCGGGCGGTGGTGCCGGGAGGTGCCGGCCCACCGTGGGGCTGCCCGACAGGTCGTACATGCGCGGCAGTACGGGCCGGGGCACGACCACGGCGCCGGGCAGTCCGGGGATCTCGGCGCCGACGGCCAGGCCTCCGTTGGCGGGCGCCTCGGCACCGCCGTCCCCTGGGGCACCCGCCCCGGAACCCGTCCCGACGCCCGTCCCTGCGCCGTCCGCGCCGTAGGGGACGGCCGGGGCCCCCGGGGCGCCGAACGGCCCCGGGGC
>NZ_JBHVET010001239.1:0-1311 GCF_042802135.1 Kitasatospora sp. NPDC057512 | reverse complement strand
GCTGACCCTCCGCGCCTGCTCCGCCGCCCCCGGCCGTCCAGGCCGGGGGCGCCCGCGCAACCACTCCGAAGCCCGGTAAATCGGTGGCCCGGCGTTCGCGACCGCTCCTACAGTGTCCGCCTGATCAAGAACGCCCAGGGAGCCGGTCATGCGTGTGCACTACCCCCGGACGCCGCATCTGCCCTGGTCACCGGGCGCCGCGGCGGACGACGTACGGACCGGGGACCTGTCCGCGCTGGTCGGCGCCGAGGTCGTCGTCACCGAGAAGCTCGACGGCGAGAACACCACGCTCTACCGCGACGGCCTGCACGCCCGCTCGCTGGACTCCGCCCACCACCCGTCCCGCGCCTGGGTGAAGGGCCTCCAGGGCCGGATCGCCCCGCGCATCCCGGACGGCTGGCGGATCTGCGGCGAGAACCTGTTCGCCCGGCACTCGATCCCGTACACCGACCTGGAGAGCTGGTTCTACGGCTTCTCGGTCTGGACGGGCGGGCCCGGCGGCCCGGACCACGGCGCAGACCGCGGCCCGGACCACTGCCTGGACTGGGACGACACCGTCCGCTTCCTGCGCCGCCTCGGTGTCCCCGTCCCCCGGGTGCTGTGGCGCGGCCGCTACGACGAACGGGCCCTGCGCGCCCTGCGGTTGGACCTCGACCGGCAGGAAGGGTACGTGGTGCGGACGGTCCGGGGCTTCTCCCGGGCCGAGTTCGGCGAGCGGGTCGCCAAGTGGGTCCGCCCACGGCACGTGCGCACCGACACCCACTGGATGCACGCCGCGGTGGTGGAGAACGGGCTCGGCCCGAGCGCCGCGCTCTGGGCCGTACGCTCCGGCGCGCTGCCCGAGCCCGCCGCCCTCGCGGCGGCCCTGAAGCTCCCCGAACTCTCCTGCTCCCCGGAGGAGTTGGCCGAGGTATCGGCCCGGCTGGACGAGCTGGGCCGGGGCGGGGACGCCCGGCTGGCCGGCGTGCTCGCCACCGCGCTGCGCACCGCCCGCCGCCAGTCGTTGGCACCGCGGCTGGCCGGGCCGCTCGGGCTGCCGCTGGCCCGGCGGGTCGCCGACCTGGTCGGGCTGCACCCCGCCCTCCAGCAGCCGTACCCGGACGAGGAGCGCCGCGCCGGACTGGTCCGGCTCTCGGCGGCCGCCGACCTGGGCGTGCTGCACGCCGTCGCGGCGACCGCCGCCCCCGGACCGGCGGAGCGCGAGCAGGTCGCCTGGTCGGCGCTGTACGCGGAGGACGCCGGGCTGCTCGCCGAGGCGCCGCTCGCCCGGCTGCGGGCCGGGCTGCGCACGGCGCTGGCCGGTCTGGACCC
>NZ_JBHVET010001238.1:0-1315 GCF_042802135.1 Kitasatospora sp. NPDC057512 | reverse complement strand
GCCGACCGATCTCCAGGAGCCACTGGATACCGTCGCCGTCCTGCCCCACTCCTCCGTGCGTGCCGTCGGTCATGCCGCCCTCCCCTCGCGCGCGGCCTGCGGTGACCGGGCGCGCCCGTGGGCACCCTAACCGAACCGGCCGACACCCGGTCGACACCCGGCCACCGGCCGCCGGATCGCCGCCCGAACCGGCCGCGCGCGGATCGCCAACCACCCCTGATCGATCGGAAGGAGACTGATCCGAAGCCGAACTCACCCGTCCCCCTTCGTCGTTCACCCGACACCGGCGGCACACGCCCCGCCCCCGGCTATCACCGGGACGCGGCCGGTACCTTCTTGCCCACTGCCTCGAACAGCAGCTTCGCGGCCACCGTCGCCCCGTCGGTGCGGATGCCGCCGGCCACGGCCTCCGCCCGTACCCGGGTCTCGGGCGCCAGGGCCGTGGTGAGCGCGGCGGAGAGCGAGTCGACGGTCGGTGTGCGGTCGAGATGGGCCGCGCCGATGCCCAACTCGGCCACCCGGGCGGCCCAGTACGGCTGGTCGGCGATCCGGGGGACGACCACCTGCGGCACGCCCGCCACGGCCGCGGTCGTCGTGGTGCCCGCACCACCGTGGTGAACGACGGCGGCCACCCGACGGAACAGGGCCTGCTGGTTCACCTCGCCGACGACGTGGCAGTCCTCACGGCCGTCGACCGCGGTGAGCCCTGCCCAGCCGCGGGCCAGCAGCACCCGGCGACCGTGCGCGCGGCCCGCTTCGACGGCCACCCTCGCGATGCCCTCCGGGGCGTACGCGGCCATGCTGCCGAAGCCGACGTACACGGGCGGTTCACCGGCGGCCAGGAACGCCTCCAGGTCGGCCGGGAGCGGGCGGTCGTCGGGCAGGATCCACGCGCCGGTCGGCACCACGTCGAGTTCCGTCCTGCCCTCCGACGGACACAGCGTCGGGTCCGCCGCCAGCCAGGGCCGTTCGGTGAGGACGTGGTCGCGGACGTTCTCCACCGGCGGCAGGCCGATCGCCGCCCGGTGGCTGTTGAGCGCCTCCCCGTACAGCGCGTTCACCCGCTGGGCGTCCTGCTCCCACAGCTTCCGGTAGTCGGTCTCGTCCTGCGGGGACGGCGTGCCCGGCCGCAGCCCGGGCCGGGTGTGCCGCGAGGGCAGTCCGAGGGTGTGGAAGCAGGCCAACACGTAGGGCAGGCCGAGCTTCTCGGCGACGTCCCGCGCACCGGCCGGCATCAGGCCGGTCGCCAGCACGACGTCACAGCCCTCGGCCGCAGCGGTCAGCGTCTCGAACCGCGCGGCGACCAGCTCACGGG
>NZ_JBHVET010001237.1:0-1316 GCF_042802135.1 Kitasatospora sp. NPDC057512 | reverse complement strand
CCTCCCACACGCTGCGGATCCGGCTGCGGCCCCGCGCGGTCGGCTCGGGGCGGCCCCGGGCGGCGACCGGCGGCGCCGTCGAGGTGCAGCTCTCCGGCGCCACCGTGCGGATAGGCCCGGGGCCGCGGGCCGAGCACGAGCAGCCCGGCCCGAGCACCGCCCCGGCCACGACCGACTGGGTCCGCCGGGCCCCCGTCCCGCCGCCCCCGCCGGTCGCCCGCTGGCGCCCGTGGCGGTTCCGGATGTCCAACGACGTCTGGGGCACCCCGGTGGTCGCCGACGGGACGCTGTTCGTCTCCAGCTTCGAGGTGCACGCGCTGGACATCGCCTCCGGCGAGCGCCGCTACAAGACCCGGGACGTGGCCTGGGCGCTCGCGGTGGACGCCGGCCGGGTGCACGCCGCGGACGGCCCGCACCTGTACACCGTGGACGCCGCGGACGGCACCGAGCGCTGGCGCACCTCGCTGGACGGCTGGGTCTACTCGCTCTCCGCCGCCGAGGGCGTGCTCTGCTGCGGCATCAGGGGCGGCGGCGTCCAGCTCCGCTCGGCCGCCAACGGGGCCGAGCTGTGGCGCGCCGACGACGCCCAGCAGGACTTCGAGAACCCGCAGTCCGGCCCGGTCCTGGTGGGCGGCGCCGCCTACTACTACGGCGGCGGGCGGCTGCGCTGCGTCGACCCGCGCGGCGCGGGACTGCGCTGGTCCTTCCCGGTCGGCGAGGAGGTGCCCTCGCACCCGGTCGAGCGCGGCGGCGTGCTGTACGTGTCGGCCGGCACCCGGGTGTACGCGCTGGACGCGGCCAGCGGGGCCGAGCGCTGGCGCTTCGACGCCCCGGTGGTGCTGTTCACCCCGCCCGCCCTGGACGCCGACGCGGTCTACGTGGCCGACTACCTGGGCACGGTCTACGCGCTGGACGCGGCCACCGGCCGGGACCGCTGGCGCGGGGTCACCGGCCGCCGCCAGGGGGCCGACCCGGTGGTGGTCTCGGACGGCATGGTGCTGGTCGGCAACGGCGAGGTGCTGTACGCCTTCGAGGCGGCCACCGGCCGGGAGCGCTGGCGCTACACCGCCCGCGGCGAGATCGTCGGCTCCCCGGCGGTGGCCGACGGCCTGGTGCACCTGGGCAGCCGGGACCACTCGCTGCACACCCTGGACCTGGCCAGCGGTCAGCTGCGCTGGGAGCTCGGCACCAAGGGCGAGCTCACCGGCTCGCCGGTGGCGGTCGGCGGCCGGGTCTTCGTCGGCTCCAAGGACCGCTGCGTGTACGCGCTGGACGCCTTCTACGGCACGGCGGTGCCCGCCCGCTGAACCGCGGGG
>NZ_JBHVET010001236.1:0-1323 GCF_042802135.1 Kitasatospora sp. NPDC057512 | reverse complement strand
GGGCGACTCGGTGGACGATCCGCTCAGCGGACCCGACGCGCGAACTCCCGGACGTCGCCGACGAACAGCTCGGGCTGCTCCAGGGCGGCGAAGTGCCCGCCGCGGTCGAACTCCGACCAGTGGGCGAGGGTCGGGAGGATCCGTTCGGCCCAGCGCCGGATCGGCCGGACCGCGTCCTCGGGGAACACCGCCACCCCGACCGGCGCGGACAGCGGCCAGGGGCCGGCCCAGGTGCGGAGGAAGTCGGCGTCCAGCCGGTTGGACTCGTAGTAGAGCTGGGCGCTGGAGCCGGCGGAGGCGGTGAACCAGTAGATCGCCACGTCGGTCAGCAGCCGGTCCCGGTCGACGACGTCCTCGGGAACCGACCCGGCCGCCGTCCACTCCATGAACTTCTCGACGATCCAGGCGAGTTGGCCCACCGGCGAATCGGTCAGGCCGTACGCGAGGGTCTGCGGCCGGGTGGACTGGATCTTCCGCCAGCCGGCCCCGTCCTGCTCGAAGTACCCGGCGAACTCCAGCCGGGCCCGGTCCGCCGGGTCGAGTCGCGCGAACTCGGCCGGGTCCTGCGGCGGGAAGGTGGCGAGCATGTTGAGGTGGACGCCGGCCACGTGCTCCGGGTCGGCCAGGCCCAGTTGCAGCGAGACCGGCATGCCCCAGTCGCCGCCCTGGACGAGGTACCGGTCGTAGCCGAGCCGGTGCATCAGCTCGGCCCAGGCCCGGGCGACCCGGGCGGTGTCCCAGCCGGCCTCCCGGGGGTGGCCGGAGAAGCCGTAGCCGGGCAGCGAGGGTATGACCAGGTGGAACGCGTCGGCGGGATCGCCGCCGTGGGCCCGCGGATCGGTCAGCGGGCCGATCACGTCCAGGAACTCCGCCACCGAGCCGGGCCAGCCGTGGGTGACGACCAGCGGCAGGGCGTCCGGCTCGGGCGAGCGGACGTGCAGGAAGTGGACGTCCACGCCGTCGACTTCGGTCAGGAACTGCGGGAAGGAGTTGAGGTGCGCCTCGGCCTTGCGCCAGTCGAAGCCGGTGCGCCAGTACTCGGCCAGCTCCTTCAGGTAGCCGAGCGGCACGCCGCGCCGCCAGCCGGCGCCGGGGAGTTCGCCGGGCCAGCGGGTGGCCGCGAGCCGGCGGTCCAGGTCGTCGAGGGCTTCCTGCGGGATGTCGATACGGAAGGGACGCATCCGAGTCCTCTCAGCGGGACCGTGCGCCGACCCGGGCCGGCGCCGGAGGGGTGGCGGCCGGCGTACCGGCCGGTCCGAGCGGGGGTGCCGCAGCCGTACGGCACACTCCCGTACGGCACCAGTGGCTTATACACCACAGACG
>NZ_JBHVET010001235.1:0-1323 GCF_042802135.1 Kitasatospora sp. NPDC057512 | reverse complement strand
ACCGGACGGCGGCCCCGGCGCGTACGGGTCCAGGTCCTCTGCGTACGGGCCCGGCCGGCACGACCCCGGTGCGTGCGGACCCGGCGCGTGCGGACCCGGTCGGCCCGGGCCGAACGCGGCCGGGGCGAAGCGCGACCGCGCCCGGCACCCCAGCGCAACTCCGGTCCGCCGTCGGCGGGCCGTCCCACGACAGGCGCCCGACAGGGGGAGAGACCCATGACGAGTCCCACGCTGGAGCGGGACCACAAAGAGGGGCACGAGGCGGCGGACATCCTCGCCCGGACCCGCGCCCTGGTCGACCCGGTCCTGCGGGCCGCCGTCGACTCGCTGCCCGGCACCATGCGCAAGGTGTCCGGCTACCACTTCGGCTGGTGGGAGGCGGACGGCACCCCCACCGAGGCCCCCGCCGGCAAGGCGATCCGGCCGGCCATGGTCCTCGCCGCCACCCAGGCCCTGGGCGGCAGGCCCGACGAGGCCGTCGCCGCGGCCGCCGCGGTGGAGCTGGTGCACAACTTCACCCTGCTCCATGACGACGTCATCGACCGGGACGACACCCGGCGCCACCGGCCCACCGCCTGGCGGGTGTTCGGCACCACCGAGGCCATCCTGGCCGGCGACGCCATGCACTCCCTCGCGCTGCGCCTGCTCGCCGAGGACACCCACCCGGCCGCCCACGGCTCGATCCGCCGGCTCGCCGACTGCGTGGTCGAGCTCTGCGAGGGCCAGCAGATCGACTGCGCCTTCGAGCGGCGCGACGACGTCTCGCTGCCCGAGTGCCTGGCGATGGCGGAGGCCAAGACCGGCGCGCTGCTCGGCGCGGCCTGCTCGATGGGCGCCCTGTACGGGGGCGCCTCCGAGGAGGCGGCGCAGGCGCTGGACGGCTTCGGCCGGGAGATCGGCCTGGCCTTCCAGCTGATCGACGACCTGATCGGCATCTGGGGGGATCCGGCGGTCACCGGCAAGCCGGTCGGCGCGGACCTGGTCGCCCGGAAGAAGTCGCTGCCGGTGGTCGCGGCACTGGGGTCCGGCACCGTGGACGGCAAGCGGCTGGCCGAGCTGTACGCGATCGAACGCCCGCTGAGCCCCGAGGAGTTGGCGCAGTGCGCGGCGGCCGTCGAGGCGGCCGGCGGGCGCGGCTGGGCGCAGGGCGAGTCCTGCGAGCGGATGGCCACGGCGATGGCGCAGCTGGCCGCCGCGGTCCCGGAGCCGGCCGCGGCCGACGAGCTGCTGGCGCTCGCCGAGCTGGTCACCCGCCGCACCCACTGAGCGGGCCGCCCGCGTCGGGCGCGTCCCCGGTGTCTCCCCAGGAGTGGGAAGTCGGCC
>NZ_JBHVET010001234.1:0-1324 GCF_042802135.1 Kitasatospora sp. NPDC057512 | reverse complement strand
GCCCTCCGCGCTGCCGCTGCTCGCCCTGCTGATCGCCGTCACCGCGACCGGCTTCGGCGCCACCCTGCTCGCCTCGGTGGACCACGGCAGGCTGCGCGCCGGACGGGTCGCGACCGGCGGCGACATCGCCGTCTCCGTCCCGGACTACGCGACCCTGCCGGACCCGTTCCTCAAGGCCGTGGGCGGACTCCCGGAGGCCCGGAGCGCGACCGCGGTCCGGGTGGACCAGAGCGCGCGGTTCGTCGGCGCCGGCCCCAACGACTACACCAAGGTGACCCTGGTGGTCGCCGAGCCGACCGCGTACGCCGCGATCGCCCGCACCCTCGGGGCCGGCGCGTTCGACCCGGCGAAGCTCGCCGGCACCCCCGGTGGCCCGGACACCCCGGTACCCGCGCTGTTCAGCCGAGAGCTGGCCGCGCGCCTGGCCGCCGGCGCGCCGACGGTGCACCTGTCCACCGCGAGCGAACTGCGCACCACCGTCGCCGGGATCGTCACCGCGACCCCGGCGCTGCCGGAGCCGGAGCAGCCGTTCGTCGTGGTGCCCAGCGGCCCCGCCGTACAACGCCTGCCGGAACTCGGCCGGTGGAACGGGTGGCTGGCCGTCGGCGACGGCCTCGACCCCGGGCGGATCAGGTCGCTCCTCCTGGAGCGGGGCCTGGTCGAGCCGACCGGTCTCGACAAGCTGATCGCGGACGAGGCCGCGGCGGCCGGCCGGGGCAGCCACGGACTGCCGCCCGCCTACCGGGTCGGCAGCAGCCGCGAGTACGCCGCACAGCTCGCCGACGACCCGCTGCAGCAGGCCGCCGGACGGCTGTTCTGGTACGCGGCCCCGGCCAGCGCCGGATTCGCCGTCCTCGCGGTCCTGCTGACGCTGCTGCGGGCCGCGCCCGACCGTACGGCGGTGCTCGCCCGGCTGCGCACCATGGGTCTGCGGCCCCGGCAGGGGCTGGCGTTGATCATCGCCGAGGCGCTGCCCCGGACCCTGGCGGCGTCCGTCGGCGGCGCCGGGGTCGCGGTGCTGGCGGCCCTCCTGCTGGGGCCGGCCTTCGACCTCTCGACCCTGGTCGGGACCGCGACGGGCGGCTCCCTCGATCCCGCGCCGCTGCCGGTGCTGCTGCCCACCGCGGGCCTGACGCTGGTGGCCTGCCTCGGGGTGGTGCTGGAGACGCTGGTCGCCGGACGGCGGCAGATCGCCACCGAACTGCGCGCGGGGGAGTCCTGACGGGCGCTGGGGCGGGTGCGAGGGTGGGTGCGGCTGCGGGGGCGGGCGCGGCGGCGGTAACGAGAAGGGGCGTGGGAACGGCGAGGCGGCCCGGTCGTGGTG
>NZ_JBHVET010001233.1:0-1333 GCF_042802135.1 Kitasatospora sp. NPDC057512 | reverse complement strand
GGGTGACCCGGACGAGGGTCACCCGCGCGAGGGTCACTTGACCGCCAGCCAGACGACGGCGCCCAGGACGACCAGCGCGACGACGGCGACCAGCGCGATCACGCCGGTGCGGCCGCTGCTCTTGCTGCTGCCGTAGGTGGAAACGTTGCCCGGGGCCTGGGGCGCCGGGCTCTCGTCGACGAACGCCCGGAACATCTGGGTGCTGCCGGCGGGGTCGTAGTCGTTGTCAGCCATGGCACGGACTCTAACGAATCGGCCCACCTCGGGCACACCCCGGACCCCCGTCGCGCGGACCACACCACCCCTCCGTGCGACAGCCTCGTGAAGACCGAGGGGTTCACGGAATGCCGGGCCGGGCCATGGGGTTGACTGCCTTCATGACCGGAAACCACAGCCGGGTGAGCCTCGGCACCTCCGACCTGTCCGTCTTCCCGCTCTCCCTCGGCGGCAACGTCTTCGGTTGGACGGCCGACGAACAGCAGTCCTTCGCCGTCCTGGACGCCTACGCGGCGGCCGGCGGAAACTTCGTCGACACCGCCGACGTCTACTCCTCCTGGGCCCCGGGCAACACCGGCGGCGAGTCCGAGACCGTCCTCGGCAACTGGCTGCGCAGCCGCGGCAACCGCGAGGACGTCGTGATCGCCACCAAGGTCGGCATGCTCGCCGAGCGCAGCGGCCTGGGCGCCGCCACCATCAAGGCCGCGGCCGAGGACTCGCTGCGCCGCCTGGGCGTCGAGCGGATCGACCTCTACTACACCCACCGGGACGACGACACCCCGGTCGAGGAGTTCGTCACCGCGCTGGACGAGCTGGTCCGCGAGGGCAAGGTCCGGGCGGTCGCCGCCTCCAACATCTCCGCCGAGCGGCTCACCGAGGCGCTGGCCTTCGCCGAGCGCGAGGGCCTGGCGAAGTACGTCGCCGTCCAGCCGCACTACAACCTGGTCTCGCGCGGCACCTTCGAGGGCCCGCTGGCCGACGTGGTCGCCGAGCACGGCCTGGCCACCGTCCCGTACTACGCCCTGGCCTCCGGCTTCCTGACCGGCAAGTACCGTCCGGGCGCCGACGGCGTGGCCAGCGCCCGCGCCGAGGGCGCCGCCCGCTACCTGGCCGAGCCGCGCGGCCCCAAGGTGCTGGAGGCGCTGGACGCCGTCGCCGCCGAGCAGGGGGTGGAGCCCGCCTCCGTCGCCCTGGCCTGGCTCGCCGCCCGTCCGACGGTCGCCGCCCCGATCGCCAGCGCCCGCACCGTCGAGCAGCTCCCGCCGCTGCTGGTCGGCGCCACCCTGGAGCTCACCCCGGAGCAGACCGCCCTGCTGGACGCCGCCTCCGCCTGAGC
>NZ_JBHVET010001232.1:0-1347 GCF_042802135.1 Kitasatospora sp. NPDC057512 | reverse complement strand
GTGCGGAAGGCCAGCACCACGTTGTGGCCGCCGAAGCCGAACGAGTTGTTCAGCGCGGCGATCCGGCCCTCGGGCAGCTTGCGGGCCTCGTCGCGGACGATGTCGGCCTCCACGTCGTCGTCCAGCTCCTCCACGTTGATGGTCGGCGGGGCGATCCGGTGGTACAGGGCCAGCACGGTGGCGACGGTCTCGATGCCGCCGGCGCCGCCCAGCAGGTGGCCGGTCATCGACTTGGTGGCCGAGACGGCGATGTGGTCGAGGTCGTCGCCCAGCTCCTTGCGCAGCGCCTTCAGCTCGGCGGTGTCGCCCTGCGGGGTCGAGGTGGCGTGCGCGTTGACGTGCACGATCTCGGCCTTGTCCAGCTCGTTGCGCTCGAACAGGTCGGCCAGCGCGCGGGCCACGCCGGCGCCGGTCGGCTCGGGCTGGGCGATGTGGTGGGCGTCCGAGGACAGGCCCTGGCCCACGGCCTCGCAGTAGATCCGGGCGCCGCGCGCCTCGGCGTGCTCGATCGACTCCAGCACGACCACGCCGGCGCCCTCGCCCAGCACGAAGCCGTCGCGGGCCTTGTCGTACGGGCGGGAGGCGCGCTGGGGCTCGTCGTTGTTCTTGGACATCGCCATCATGTTGGCGAACGCGGCGATCGGCAGCGGGTGGATCGCGGCCTCGGTGCCGCCGGCCACCACGACGTCGGCGCGGCCGGTGCGGATCATCTCGATCGCGTAGCCGATCGCCTCGGCGCCGGAGGCGCAGGCGGAGACGGGGGTGTGCACACCCGCGCGGGCGCCGACCTCCAGACCGACGTTGGCCGCCGGGGAGTTGGGCATCAGCATCGGGACGGTGTGCGGGGAGACCTTGCGGGCGCCCTTCTCCTTCAGCACGTCGTACTGGTCGAGGAGGGTGGTCACGCCGCCGATGCCGGAGGCGATGACGGTGCCCAGGCGCTCGGGGGCGAGCTTGGAGGACTCGTCGGTGGCGGGGGTCTCGAAGCCCGCGTCGGCCCAGGCCTCGCGGGCGGCGATCAGCGCGAACTGGGCCGAGCGGTCCAGCTTGCGGGCCAGCGGGCGGGGCAGGATCGTGCCGGGCTCGACGGCGGTTCGTGCGGCGATCTTGACGGGCAGGTCCTCGGCCCACTCCTCGGTCAGGGCGACCACGCCGGACTTGCCGGCGACCAGGTTCTCCCAGGTGCTGGCGGCGTCGGCGCCCAGCGGCGTGAAGGCGCCGATACCCGTGACGACCACGGTGCGGTTTTCAGCGGTCACTGGTTTCTTCTTCTCTCACGTGTGCAGGGGTCGGCGGCGTGCCGAGGATGGGCCCGGCCGGGCGCCCCGGTGAGGGGGCGTCCCGGCC
>NZ_JBHVET010001231.1:0-1348 GCF_042802135.1 Kitasatospora sp. NPDC057512 | reverse complement strand
CGCCTCTCCCCCCCTGGCGCGGGTCCGTCGGCGTTCCGGGGGCGTTCCGCCCGTCGCCCGTCGACTTTCGTCACCCGCGCCGCCGACTTTCGACGCTCCCGCGTGCCCCGCCGGCCCGGCCAGAATCACCGGTGACGGAAACGACCGGGGGAACGGGCAGGGGGACGCATGGGCGAGTTCATCGGCGAGTTGATGGCGCTGTTCGCGGACGGCTTCTACCGCAGGTGGCACGTGGCCCGCACCACGCGGCGGCTGGCCGCGGGCCGCCCGGTCAGGGTGCCCTGCTCGGCCCGGTCCGAGCGGCAGCCCGACTACGTCAACGGCAGCCTGCACATCAGGCCGGGCGCCGACACCGTGGCCCTGGTCACCCGCGACACCGGCCGGCACGAACTGCCCACCGGCGGAACCTTCCACGAGCCCGAGCCCGACACCTGGCACAGCCCGGACTGGGCCGCCACCGCCTACCGGCCGCCCGGCACCGGGGAACCGGTCTACCTCCAGGTGGACAGCCGCTACCTGCCGATGGTCCACGTCGCCCTCGCCGACCCGGCGTCACAGTCCCGGCCGGGGGCGCGGTAGAAGGTCCGCCCCGGCCGGTTTCGGCAACCGGCCGGGATGCGTCAGACTGGTGTCCCGTGAGTGACTCCCCCATGAACCCCGCACCGACCGGGCATGCCCGGGTGATCCTGCTCTCCGGGCCCTCCGGGTCGGGGAAGTCCTCGCTGGCCGAGCGCAGCGGCCTGCCGGTGCTCCAGCTCGACGACTTCTACAAGGACGGGGACGACCCGACCCTGCCGCGGCTGCCGGACGGCGCCGTCGACTGGGACTCCCCGCTGGCCTGGCACCGCGACCAGGCCGTCGCCGCGATCCGCTCCCTGCACGAGCACGGCCGCACGGACGTCCCGGTGTACTCGATCCCGGACAACGGCCGGATCGGCACCCGCGGCCTGGAGCTGGACGGGGCGGACGCGTTCATCGCCGAGGGCATCTTCGCCGCCGAGATCACCGCCGAGTGCGCCGACCAGGGCCTGCTCGGCGACGCCCTGTGCCTGCGCAACGGCGCGCTCACCACGGCCTGGCGCCGGCTGCGCCGGGACGTCCGGGAGGGCCGCAAGTCGCTGCCGGTGCTGCTGCGCCGGGGCCTGCGGCTGATGCGGGCCGAGCGGTCCACCGTCGGACGGCAGGTCGCGCTCGGCTCGTACGCGTGCGCCGGCCCGGAGGCCGAGCGGCGGATCCGCGCCGCGACCCGGGCCGGCGAGCTCTCCGCCGCCTGAACCCCGTACGGCTGAACCCGCTGCTGCCGAACCCCCGGGGCATGACGAAGGGCCCGGTGCGTCTCCCCCGCACC
>NZ_JBHVET010001230.1:0-1351 GCF_042802135.1 Kitasatospora sp. NPDC057512 | reverse complement strand
CCGCCGGGTCGTCGAAGGTGGCGCCCGAACCCGTGAAGGAGCCGGTGACGCCGTTGTCGTCCGCCCAGATCCAGAAGTCGGCGTGCGAGACACCGTCGGGGCCGACATGGGATTCGACGGCCGCGAGGCCGGCGCCGTTCTCGTTGGCGGTGAAGAAACCCTTGCCGTAGTTCGCGTCGATGCCTCCAGTGCCGGCCGAGGCGAGGCCGGCGCAGCCGAGAACGAGCGGGACGGTGAGGGCGCCGACAGCCACGACTCGCTTGAGAGCACGCATGAAAATCTCCTCCACGGAGTTTCTGGATCGAGTGGCGGCGCCGGTCGGCCCCGCCGCGATTCAGACAGCCACGGCCCGCACCCCGTCGCAACCGGCGCCGCGACCCGTCCGGCCTCACGCCCCGTCAGAATCGCCGATCCCACCAGCGGAAATACAGTTCGTATGCCTATCTCGCAGGATCAGTCGGCTGGAGCACTCCCCCGTCACCCCTCGTCCCGATCGGCCCCCGCCACGGACCGCCGCCGCACCGCCCCGTCCCGGCCCGCCCCTCGGCAACGTCATTCGAACGGGCCGATACGCGGCTCGAACGTACGGGAACGGTTGGCTGGCGGCTCGGGCGGCCGACGCACCCCAGCGGAGCGCGCGTCCGACTTCCACCGAAGCCCCGCCCATCGCGGGCGAGTTGACGGACCACCTCCTTGACAGGCGCGCCCCACAGTGCAGAATGACTTCATTATGAAGCAGGTACATACAGTGGGGGAGACGGCGACCGGCCCGTTGGGGCGGGATGCCGAGGGTCGGCTGTACGACAGCAGGGTGCGGACGGCCATGGGCGTGTTCACCAAGGGCGGGGACACCCTGGCGCTGGAGGCGGCGGCCGCCGCACGCTCGGCGTTCCACGCGGTGGAGAAGCTGCGGGCGCACGGATCACGGGGGCGGGGGCTGAGCGCGGGGGCACTGGACGTGCTGGTGCGGCTCGGTGCGGCGAGCAGGACGGGTGGAACGGCCGGAGGGAGTGAACCAGGCCTGACCGTAGGCGAGTTGGCCCGGGCCGGCGGGGTGAGCCCGCGCAACGCGACCGGCCTGGTGGACACCCTGGAGCGGGAGGGTCTGGCCCGCCGCTCCCCCGACCCGAACGACCGGCGGGCGGTGCTGGTCTCCGCGACGGACGAGGGGCTGGCCTGGCTGGAGGAGTTCCGGGCGCCCACCGAGCGCGCGATGGCCGCCGTCTTCCGCGGCTTCAGCCCCGAGGAGCTGGCCCAACTGCGGCACCTGTGCCTGCGGTTGGTGGAGAACCAGCAGCAGATCGAGCAGTACCTGACCGCGGTCCCGGACGGCCCGGGCGCGGAGGTCAGC
>NZ_JBHVET010001229.1:0-1354 GCF_042802135.1 Kitasatospora sp. NPDC057512 | reverse complement strand
ATCTGCGACGGGTCGCCGGCCGCCGCCAGCTCGTTGTTCAGCGGGATGTTGACGCCCATGGTGACGATCAGCGCCACCACGTACAGCGCCGTCGCCAGGCCCGCCCAGAGCGCCGCCTGGCGCCGGCCGGCCTTGTGCAGCAGCCAGGCCGCCAGGCCGGTCGCCGCGAAGGCGCCGACGAAGACCAGGCCGAACAACCCGTTCTCGATCGACTTGTTGATGTGCTGCATCGCCGTGACGTAGGTCCGGTCGTCCCCGGCCGCCAGGCCCGGCATCACCGACACGTCGAAGGCGAAGAACAGCCCCGCCATCAGGCCCATCGCCACGGTGGCGCCCACCAGCAGCGGCCCCGCGGCCTTGCTCTGTCCGACCGCCCGCACCGAACTCCCCACCCCCGCACTCCCGATGGCCGACGGCGCCGTGTACGACAGCGGAACCGCGGTCTGATCCGAACGCATCCCTGGACCCTCTCAATCTTCCGGCACCGCGGAGTGCGGCGCCGACGAACGTGGAACTCTCGACACCGCCCACCGTGCGGCGCGCCGCGCAACGGAACCGCGACAACCGGAACCCCGGCCCCCGGCAGGGCACTTGCGGCACCGCGCGGTGCCGCGTCCGGCCGGGGCCGGCAGACCCGGTCGCCCCCGGCGAACACGGCGAAGAGGCCGGCTCAGAGCACCGCGCCCAGCCCGCGCCGGTACCGCCGGTCCAGGACCGTCCGCCCGAGCAGCCGCACCGGCGCCGGGATGGTCGCCGAGACCGCCCGGACCGAGGCCGCGTCCGCGCCGTCGAACATCCAGGGCTGGAGGTAGGTCATCACCTGGGTCGGCGCGCTCCCGATGATCCGGCGCTCGACCCGCAGGTACTCGTCCACCGGCAGGCCGGCCAGCGCCGGGAAGACCACCGGCTCCTCGTGCCGCAGGTGCTCGCGCACCAGGCTCTCGAACGCCCGGGCGGCCTCCGGTAGTTCGGCGCACAGCCCGGAGCCGAGCACCCCGGCGACCCGGCGCATCGAGGCGTCCAGCGCCTCGTGGTCCTCCTCCAGGACCCCGCTGCCGTCGAAGCCCGCCACCCGGCCACGCAGGAACGGCCAGAGGATCTCGTCCTCGCTGTGGTGGTGCCAGTCGATCACCGCGCGCAGCCGCCCGAACCACTCCGCGAGCGTCGCGGCGGAGCCCGCCGCCCCGCGCTGCGCCGCGGCGCTCAGCCGTGCCGCGTCCCGGCGCATCGCGACGTGCATCAGGCCGAAGCCCTTGAGCTGCTCGGGCAGGGCGCGCAGCCCCTGCTCCGTCGACCAGACCGTTGTGCCGTCCGTCATGACCAGACCTCCAGAGTCCGATTCGGATTCCCTACC
>NZ_JBHVET010001228.1:0-1355 GCF_042802135.1 Kitasatospora sp. NPDC057512 | reverse complement strand
AGGTGGTAGAGGAAGCTGACGTTGTCGCTGTCCTCCTTCGCCTTCTTGATCTCCTCCTCGATCCCGGCGATCGCCTCCTGCTTCTCCTTCTCGGCCTGGGCCTGCTTCTCGGCCTCCTTGCGCTCCGCCTCCAGCCTGGCGAGCCGGGCCTTCTCCTCGGCGTCCCGCTTCACCTCGTAGTTGGCGTGCGCCTCGTCGGCGGCGGTCTGGGCGGCCTGGGCGTCCTTGCCGGCCGCCTCGGCGGAGGCCCGGGCGGCGGACGCGTACGAGCTGGCTTCGGAGGCGGACCATCGGGCCTGCCGGGCCGAACTCTCGGCCTGGTTGGCGGAGTAGACGGCCTTGGCGGCGTCGCGGTTGGCGGAGGCCTTGGCGGCGTTGGCGGTCTTCGCGGCCGCGGCGGCCCTGGTGGCGTCGGCCTGGGCGGCGTCGGCGGCGGCCTGGGCCTTGGCGACGTGCTGGGCGGCGGTGTCGGCCGACGCCTTGGCGGTGGCCTCGTAGCCCCTGGCCTCGTCAGCGACGCCGCGGGCGTAGGCGGCGGCGGCCTGGGCCGTGGCCGCGTTCTTCTGGGCCGTCGCGGCGGCGGCGGTGGCCTCGGCGATCAGGCCCTTGACGTCGGCAACGTGGACGGCGGTGAGCCGGTCCTTCTGCTGCGCGGTGTACTGGCCCTTGGCGACGAAGGCGCGCAGGTCCTGCACGGGGCCTTCGAGGGCGACCTTCGCCGCGGCCTTGAGCTCGGGCTCGGTGGCCGGGGCGTCCTCGAGCCGGGTGGCGGTCAGCCGGTCGTCGGCGGCCTGCGCGTCGGTCAGGCCCTTGCCGAGGAAGTCCCGCAGCGCGGACGGGGTGTTGACCCGCAGCGCGGCGTCGGCGGCGGCCTTGACGGCGGGACCGGCCTTGTCGCTGAGCCGGGTGATCGTCAGCCGGTTCTCCGGCGCCGCGGCCTCGTACTGACCACTGCTCAGGAACGCGCCGACCTGGGCGGCGTTGCCCTGCATCGCGGTGTAGGCGGTCGTGCGGACCGCGTCGTTGTCGGAGTCCGTGAAGACCTGGGTGACGCGGTCGCGGCCGTCGTGGTCCTCAGCCTCCCGGCGGCCGGTCTTGACGTAGGCGAAGACGGCGCTGTCCGGGCCGGTGAGGGCGGCTTCGGCGGCCGAGACCCCCCACTCCCCGGAGATCTTGCGGGAGATCAGGGCGAGCTTGCGGCCGTCGGTGGCGACCTGCGCCGGCGTGGCGCCGGGCTGGTTGGCCAGCTGGGCAAGGCGATCGGCCTCGGCCCTGGCCTTCTGGACCTGCTGGGCGGCCTGGTCGGTCTGCGCCTGCTTGTCCGCCTCGTCGGCCTTCGCCTTGCGGGCCTTCTC
>NZ_JBHVET010001227.1:0-1363 GCF_042802135.1 Kitasatospora sp. NPDC057512 | reverse complement strand
GCCGCCGCCGGGGCGGCGGGGAGGGCCCCGGGTGCGGTGGACCCGGCGGCCGGGGCCGGTCCGGACCGCTCCCGCCTGGCGCGGCAGCGCCGCCGTACCGTCCGGGCCGGGCGCAGCCGGGCCTTCGCCGTCGGTCCGACCGGGCTGGAGAGCCGGCCCGAGCGGCACCCCAGGCTGCGGACGCACACCCGCCGGATCGGCCGGTAGTCCGTCCGGCGTCTGCCCGCCTCGGGTGCCCGGTCGGAGCCGAGGTTTGGTCAGATCATCTGATGGTCACCCGACCGGCGGAGCACTTTTCCAGGTGTGAAGGCCGCCGGAATTGAGAACATGAGCGTCATGTGACCGTTCTGTCACGTGATGGGATGATTCATCGGACTCCCCGCCACCACCGGGCCGCCGGGTCGCCACCCGCCCGTCCCGACGCCGCGCGCCGTCCGATGCCGTCCCCTCCGGACCGCCAGAAGGGATGATGTCGCGTGGCTCGCAGGCTCCTGCCGACCCTCCTGTTGTCCCTGACCGCACTGCTCGGGCTGCTCCCCGCCGCCCAGGCCGTCCCCGCGGTCGGCGAACCGGTCGCCGGTCCGCCGTCGGCCGGCGAGACGACGGCCGGTCGGCCCGCGGACGAGGAGCCGTACCCGTCCACCGAGGAGATCGACCGGGCCCGGGCCGAGGCCGAGCGCAAGGCCTCCTCGGCCGCCGCCCTGGAGGCCGCGCTCACCGCCGCCCGGGCCGAGCTGGACCGGGCCGGGCGCATCGCCGAACAGGCCGTCGAGGCCTACAACGGCGCCCAGCTCGCCCACGCCCGGGCCCGCGCCGAGGAGGCCGCCGCCGCACAGCGCGCCGCCGCCGCCGAGGCCGAGCGGGTGACCGCCGCCGAGGACGCGGCCCGGCTCGCGGCCGAGACCTACCGGCAGGGCGCGGGCGCCGAACTGTCCGCCCTCAACGCCCTGCTCGGTGCCCACGGCCCGCGCGAGGCGGGCGAGCGCGCCGCCGCGGTCGGCCAGGTCAGCGAGCGCACCCGGCAGATCCTGGACGCCGCCACCTCCACGGCCGCCGCCGCCCGCCGCGCCTCCGCCGAGGCCCGGGCCGCCACCGAGGCCGCCGGGAGGGCCGCCGCCGAGGTCGGCGCGGCCAGGGCCCGGGCCGAACAGCGGCTGGCCGCCCAGCAGGGCGAGGTGGCCGCCGCCGGGCAGCGCCGCGAGCAGCTGCTCGTCGAACTGGCCGCCGCCCGGAACACCACCGTCGAGCTGGAACCGCAGCGCCGCGAGGCCCTGGAGGCCGCGCTCACCGCCGCCCGGGCCGAGCTGGACCGGGCCGGGCGCATCGCCGAACAGGCCGTCGAGGCCTACAACGGCGCCCAGCT
>NZ_JBHVET010001226.1:0-1364 GCF_042802135.1 Kitasatospora sp. NPDC057512 | reverse complement strand
ACCTGTGCCGACGGCGGGCCGACGGCAGCCTGGTCTTCCTGGGCCGGGTGGACCGCCAGGTGAAGGTCCGCGGCTACCGGGTCGACCTCGCCGAGGTCGAGCGGGCGATGGACGGCCACCCGGGCGTCGCCCGCTCGGCGGCGCTGCTGCGGGAGACCGCGCTCGGCAACCAACTGATCGGTGTCGTACGGCTGTCGGGCGGCCCGGACGGGGCTGGGAGTCTGGACGGGCTGCGGGCGCACCTGCGGGACCGGCTGCCCGGCTACTCCGTGCCGCAGCCGATCCTGGTGCTGCCGGAGTTCCCGGTCGGACCGAACGGCAAGCTCGACCGGCAGCGGCTGGCCGAGCTGGCGGCCGAACTGGTCGAGGCCCGGGCCGGTTCGGACGACACCGCATCGGACGACACCGGGGTGACCGGCGGCGCGGGGAGCGGTCCGGCCGGGGAGATCGCCCGGTTCTGGGCGGGCGCCCTCGGCCTGCCCGCCGTCGGGCCGCGCGCCGACGTGCTCGGCCTCGGCGGGGACTCCATCCTCGCCATGCGCACCATCGCCTTCCTGCGGCGCTCCGGCCTGCGGGTTGCCTACGAGGACTTCTACCGGCACCCGACGGCGGAGGGCCTGGCGGCGGTCGCCGTCCCGGTCGCGCCGTCCGTCCCGGCCCCGCGCGGTTCCACGAGCGGCCTCGAACTCGCCCCGGCCCAACGGTGGTTGTACCGGCAGCGGACGGTACGGGACCTGCGGCACTGGAACCAGTCGGTGCTGCTGCGCTGTCGCACCGCCGTCGACCCGGAGGCGCTCTCGGCGGCCGTCGCGGCCGTCCTGGAACGGCACCCGGCGCTGCGCCGGCCGGTCACCCCGGACGGCTGCGGCGAGGTCCGGGCGGTGGCCGACCTCGACCCGGTCTCCTTCTCCCGGATCCCGCGCGCGGCCGGGGAGATCGCCGACACCGTCGCCGGGGTCTGCACCGAGCTCCACCGCAGCCTCGACCCGTCGGCCGGCCGGCTGCTGCGAGCCCACCTGTTCACCGGCCCGCCCGGCACCGACGACCGGCTCGCGCTGATCGCGCACCACCTGGTCGTCGACGGGCTGTCCTGGCGGATCCTGCTGGACGACCTGGCGCACGCGTACCGGGCGGTGCTCGACCGGAAGCCGGTCGACCTGCCGCCGACGGCGGACTTCTACGCCTGGGCGGCGGTCTCGTCCTCCGTCGCGGCGGAGCCCGGTGCGGCGGAACCCGTCGTCGGGGATGCCACCGTGGGGGAAGCCGGGGAGGTCGGGGAGGTCGGGGAAGCCGGGGAGGTCGGGGAAGCCGGGGAAGCCGGGGAGGTCGGGGAGGTCGGGGAAGCCGGGGAGGTCGGGGAGGTC
>NZ_JBHVET010001225.1:0-1379 GCF_042802135.1 Kitasatospora sp. NPDC057512 | reverse complement strand
CTGGTCATCGGCGAGAACGTGGTGCCGACCAACGGCTTCGCCGGTGGCCCTGGCGGCGGTTCCGCTGACTCCTCCGCCGACACCGGGGACAGCATGCTCGCCCGGCTGCGCGCCTACGAGCAGGAACTCCCGGACGGCATGGGCGGGTTGGCGTTCCAGCAGAGCACCGAGGACGCGGACGCCGAGGTGTGGAACCAGATCTACAGCGCCCCGGCCGCGAAGGCGCTGCTGGAGTCGGGCCGCCTGGCCTTCGAACTGAAGGTGGGGCAGGGCGCCAAACCCGGGCTCGGCGGGATGACGGTGCTGAAGCGCTCGGTGGCGGACCAGCTGGCGGGCCGGTACAGCACCGACGAGAGCGTCTTCGGCACCGGGCAGGGCGAGGAGGCGGGCGCCGACGACCGGGTGCTGCGGTCCAGCAGCCCGGGCACGTTCACGGCGGAGATCCTGCGCCAGCAGATCCGGTTCATGCGCAACAACTATCCGCGCGCGCGGATCTGGGTGAAGCTCCCGCCCGGGCGCGACATCCACGAGGCGGCGGTCGTGGCGTGGGCGAGCGGCGCGGACTCGGTGACCGTGGACGGCGCCGAGGGCGGCAGCGGCTGGGCGCCCAGCAGCTTCCTCGACCAGGTGGGCCTGCCGCTGGGCGAGTGCCTGCGCCGGCTGGGGCCGCCGTCCCGGTCGCACTGCCTGCTGGCCTCGGGCCGGATGTGGGAGGGCGCCCGGGCCGCGAAGGCCCTGGCGCTGGGCGCCCGCGCCGTCGGGCTGGGCCGGGCGGCCCTGCTCGCGGCGGACGAGGACCCGCAGGACGGGATCGCCCGGCTGGTCGCCTGCCTCGCCTTCGAACTGCGGCTGCTGATCAGCGCGTTGGGCAAGTACACGCCCGCCGCCCTGGACCCGGAGGACGTCTGGCTCCCGGAAGCGGCGGGCCCGTACCTCCACCCGTAGCAGACCGGACGCCGCCCCACCGGGCACCGTCTCCCTTCGCTTGCGTGAACGTCCAATTCGTGGATCCGGCAGATCCCGCATATCCCGCACATCCCGCACATCCCGTACAGAAGGAGAACCGCTGTGACGAACCCGTTCGAGGACGCCGAGGGCCGCTACCTGGTCCTGGTCAACGACCAGAACCAGCACTCCCTGTGGCCGAACGTGATCGAGGTCCCGGCCGGCTGGACCACGGCCTTCGGCGAGAACGACCGCCAGGCCTGCCTGGAGTACATCGAGCAGCACTGGACCGACCTGGCGCCGCGCCCGACGACGGTCGGCTGACCCGCGGTCCCGGACCCCTTTCCTCCATTCCATTCGCACACCCGCGTACGGCCCCGGCCCGGTGACGAGGCACCTGGCCGGGGCGGCCGGTCACGCGCATCGATCACCGC
>NZ_JBHVET010001224.1:0-1381 GCF_042802135.1 Kitasatospora sp. NPDC057512 | reverse complement strand
CTGTTCGGCGGAGTCGTGGCCGCATGCCCCGCAGGCGGGTTCGCGCACGTACCGGCGCGTTGCCCGCCCGGGCAACCTTTGCTGCCCGCCCGTACCTGGCACTGGTTCGCCCCCGCCCAGTATCAAGGAGGAGTCGACCGCCCCGCGCCCGTGGAGAGCCTTCCTTGCACGATCACGAGACCACCAGAGCCACCGAGACAGGCGGCCGTACCCCTGCCCGCAAGCCCAGCCCCGCCCCGCCCACGCGGCTGCTCGGCCTCCAGGCCACGGTCGGCAACGCCGCGGTCGTCCAGATGCTCCGCCAGGCCGGCCACTCCCAGACCGGCCACTCCCAGGTCGGCCACTCCCAGGCCCGGCCCGAACAGCACCGACACACCGTCGGCCACGTTCCGGCCCGTCCTCCGGCCGCCGTCCAGCGCGCCGAAGGCGGATCGGACACCGACGCCGAATCCGAGTTCCGGCTGGGCGTCGCGGCCACGTTGGAACGGGTCATCAACGACGACGTCAAGGACCGGCTGGGTGTCAGCGGGCTGCACCTGAGCATCGGCGGCGGAGGCGGGGTGGCCGCGCTGAAGGCCGCACGGCCCGTCCAGGACCTCGATCTGCGGCTCCACATCGCCGACCCCGAGGGCCAGGACCCGGAGCTGCGCCGGCAGGTCGTCGCGTACCTCGAAGCCCTGCTGCAGGACGAAGCGGGCACGGACGCCAACGGCACGACGGTGAAGGGCACGTTCGGCGGGGCCGAGGTCAGCGTCACGCTGGGCAAAGTGCCCACGGAGACGCGGGACATGCAGGTGCACGAGAGCTCCGCCCGGGTCCCCCTGACGGTCGTGGCGCCGCTGCGCCTGTTCACGGACAAGGTGACCGCCTTCGCCATGCGCAAGGAGAAGGAGGGAGAGGTCCTGGCGGAGAAGCGGCAGAGGGACGCCCGTGACCTGCTGACCCTCCACTCGCAGATCACCGCCGAGGGGGAACTGGCTGACGTACTGACCGAGAACGCGGACAACGACGAGCTCATCCACCACGGCCTGAAGAAAGCGGCCCAGTTCACGCAGGAACTGGGCCGCTACCGGAAGGACCACACGGGCGATTTCGAGCCCGAGGAGTGGGAGCGCCTCCGGGAGATCGGACGGACCCTGGAGAGGGTCGCCAAGAACCTGCGCAAGTCCAAGGCCGAGCCCCCGGCGCAACCGGCGAGCCCCTCCGGCACCACCCCGGCGGCCGTCGACGCCCCCGCCGGCACGGACTCCGGCGCGACGACCAAGGCCGACCGCAAGGCCGCCAAGCAGGCCAGACGGCAGCAGAAGCTGACCGAGCGGCCACCGACGGACTGAGGGATCCCGCTGCGGACCGCGGGCCCGGACCGCCGTGGATGCGGTCC
>NZ_JBHVET010001223.1:0-1382 GCF_042802135.1 Kitasatospora sp. NPDC057512 | reverse complement strand
ATCTGCCGCGGTGTGGCGCCGACGGCGCGCAGCATCGCGATCTCCTGGCGGCGCTGGGCGACGGCGAAGGCGAAGGTCCCGGCGACGACGAAGACCGCGACGAAGGCGGCCATCGCGGCGGTGAACTGGAGCACCTTGTGCAGTGAGGGCGCGCCGAGCGGGGAGTCGTCGCCAGCGGTCTCGTTCAGCAGGCTGCCGGTGGTGGCGACGAGCAGGACGCCGAGGGTGAGGGCGACGTAGGAGCCGGCGAAGGCGGCCTTGCGGCGGCGCAGGCTCGCGGCGGCGACGGGCAGCAGGGTGACGATCGAGGTCATGCCGCCGTCTCCAGGGCGGTCATCCGCTCGGCGACCTGCTGGGCGGTGGGGTGGGGCAGGTCGTCGACGATCCGGCCGTCGGCGAGGAAGAGCACGCGGTCAGCGTAGCCGGCGGCGACCGGGTCGTGGGTGACCATGACGGTGCTCTGGCCCTCGCGGTCGACGAGGTCGCGCAGCAGGGCGAGGACGTCCCGGCTGCTGGCGGAGTCGAGGGCGCCGGTCGGCTCGTCGGCGAACAGCATCCGGGGCCGGGTGATCAGGGCGCGGGCGATGGCGACGCGCTGCTGCTGGCCGCCGGAGAGCTGGGAGGGCAGGTGTCCGGCGCGCTCGCCGAGGCCGACCTGGGCGAGGGCCCGGCGCACCTGCGCGGGGTCGGGGCGGCGGCCGGCCAGCCGCAGCGGCAGGCCGACGTTCTGTTCGGCGGTGAGCGAGCCGACCAGGTTGAAGGCCTGGAAGACGAAGCCGATCCGCTCGCGGCGCAGCACCGTCAGCTCGGTCTCGCCCATCCCGGAGAGGTCGGTCCCGTCCAGGGTGACCCGGCCGCTGTCGGGCCGGTCGAGGCCGGCGCAGCACTGCAGCAGGGTGCTCTTGCCGGAGCCGGAGGGGCCCATGACGGCGGTGAAGCCGCCGCGGGCGAACTCGACGTCCACCCCTCTGAGTGCCCGTACCGCCTCGGGCCCGGTTCCGTAGGTGCGGTGTACGTCGTCGAGGCGCAGCACGGCCCCGCTCTCCCCCGTGATCTTCACGGGGGCTACACCTACCACGGGGGCAATGGCCCTGACCAGGGCGTTTGGGGGAATCGTTATGCCGTCAGCCGCCGTGCCCGGGGACGGACTTCGGCGCGGACTCCGGTCCCGCCGACGGGGCGGTGCAGGTGGACGTCGACCGGGTCCTCGTGGACGACGGTGAAGCCGTGGCGTTCGTACAGCCGCTGGGCGGCGCTGCCCCGGAGGACGACGAGGCGAAACGGTTCTCCGGCGGCGTCGGCCTCGGCGAGGAGGTGGCGCAGGACGGCGGTGCCCAGGCCCCGGCCCTGGAGGTGCGGGGCCAGGTAGAAGAGCTCCAGGC
>NZ_JBHVET010001222.1:0-1384 GCF_042802135.1 Kitasatospora sp. NPDC057512 | reverse complement strand
GAACGCGTTAGCCTGGTCCGATGTGTGTGCTGGCGGCCGGGTGTCGCCCCGGTTTCGCACGCACCAGCAATCACCTCTCGGAAGGACCCGGAGAGACATGCCTCCCAAGAAGAAGAAGGTCACGGGGCTTATCAAGCTCCAGATCAACGCCGGTGCGGCCAACCCGGCGCCGCCGGTCGGCCCCGCGCTGGGCCAGCACGGCGTCAACATCATGGAGTTCTGCAAGGCCTACAACGCTGCGACCGAGTCGCAGCGCGGCATGATCGTGCCGGTGGAGATCACGGTCTACGAGGACCGTTCCTTCACCTTCATCACGAAGACGCCGCCGGCCGCGCGCCTCATCCTGAAGGCCGCGGGTGTCGACAAGGGCTCCAGCGAGCCGCACAAGACCAAGGTCGCCAAGCTCACCAGCGCCCAGGTCCGCGACATCGCCACCACCAAGATGCCCGACCTGAACGCCAACGACCTGGACGCCGCGGAGAAGATCATCGCCGGCACCGCCCGGTCGATGGGCATCACCGTCGAGGGCTGAGTTCCCTTCTCGTCCCCTGTGGTAGGGCCCGCGCAGGCCCGTGACACCACAACTCCATTCATCATTCAGGAGCAGCCATGAAGCGCAGCAAGGCCCTGAAGGCCGCGGACGCCCAGGTCGACCGCGAGCGCCTTTACGCCCCCCTCGAGGCCGTCCGCCTCGCCAAGGCGACCAGCACCACCAAGTTCGACGGCACCGTCGAGGTCGCCATGCGTCTGGGCGTCGACCCGCGCAAGGCCGACCAGATGGTCCGCAGCACCGTGATCCTCCCGCACGGCACCGGTAAGACCGCTCGGGTCCTGGTCTTCGCGACCGGCGAGCGTGCCGAGGCCGCGCGTGCTGCGGGTGCCGACATCGTCGGCTCGGACGAGCTCATCGACGAGGTCGCCAAGGGCCGCCTCGACTTCGACGCCGTCGTCGCCACCCCGGACCTCATGGGCAAGGTCGGCCGCCTGGGCCGCGTGCTCGGTCCCCGTGGCCTGATGCCGAACCCGAAGACCGGCACCGTGACCCCGGACGTGGCCAAGGCCGTGAACGAGATCAAGGGCGGCAAGATCGAGTTCCGCGTCGACAAGCACTCGAACCTGCACTTCATCATCGGTAAGGCCTCCTTCACCGACGAGCAGCTGGTCGAGAACTACGCCGCCGCGCTGGACGAGGTGCTCCGCGCCAAGCCGTCCGCCGCCAAGGGCCGCTACATCAAGAAGACCGCGTTCTCGACCACCATGGGCCCCGGCGTCCTGGTGGACCCGAACCGCACCCGCAACCTCCTCGTCGAGGAGGACCCGGCCGCGGTCTGAGCCCCAGTGCTCTAGAGCAGTCCGTACGGCGGGCCCGCACCCCCTTCACCGG
>NZ_JBHVET010001221.1:0-1389 GCF_042802135.1 Kitasatospora sp. NPDC057512 | reverse complement strand
GGGGTCCGGTGCCGGGCGCGGCCGTTCCGACGGGCGGGCGTTCCGACGGGCGGGCGTACCGGCGGGCCGCCGACGGCTCAGTTCCGGCCGGAGAGCTCCGGAGCGCCCGCGTGGGCGCCGGCCGGGGGCGGGACGGGCCGGCGGGCGGCGCGCAGCACCCGCAGCAGGGTGCGCGGGTGCATCAGCGACTGCGGGGTGGCCACCAGTCCGGCGATCCGTACCAGCGCCTCGGTGATCCGGGGATCGTGGACCGCCGCCCGCTGGGCCAGCGCGGCGTAGCGGTTGACCAGGTGGGTCTGCGGGGTGCGGCGGCCCGCGACGCCCGGGTAGCCCAGGTCGGTCACCGCGGCGAAGGACCAGGGGGCCCGGATCTCCCGCGCGACGTCGCGGAAGTAGGCCCGGGGGTCCGGTAGCCGCCGCCCCGCGGTGTGCCGCCGCAGCACCAGGGCCTGCAGCGCGGCGGAGGTCATGCCCTGGGCGTAGGCCGGGTTGAAGCTGCACACCGCGTCGCCCAGGACGACCAGCCCCGCGGGGAAGCGCACCAGCCGGTGGTAGTCCCTGCGGACACTGGCCGGGAAGCGGAACCGCAGGGGCTCGTCGAGCGGTTCGGCGTCGCGGATCGCCTCGTGGATCTCGGGGACGGGCAGCGAGCGGACGAAGGCGTGGAACCCCTCGGGGTCGACGGGCGGGTGGTCGCCCACGATGCCGGTCACCGACAGCTCCACCCGGTTGTCCTCGCCGGGCACCCGGTAGAAGAAGGCCCCGCGCGGGTGCGAGGGTGTGGCGGCGGGAATGATGGCGATGTCGCTGCCGAACGGATCCCGCTTCAGGCGGTAGTGGCGGGTGGTGTACGCCAGGTCGATCTCGATCCGCTCCTCGGGGGGTGCCTCGTACCCGAGGTCGGCCAGCCAGCGCGGGGTGCGCGAGCCGCGTCCGGTGGTGTCGACGACCAGGTTCGCGGAGAGCGTGCGCTCCGTGCTCCCGGGGGCGCGCTGCTGCACCCGGACCCCGGTGACCCGGCGCCCGGTGGTGTCGGCCACCGGGGCGATGACGTCGTGTTCCTCCAGGAACGTCACCTCCGGCAGCGCCCGCACCCGCTCGCGCAGATGGTGTTCGAGCACCGGCCGGGTGGCGGGCACGGACGGCAGGCCGGTGCGCGCCGGCCGCAGCCGCAGCCCGTTGAAGTACCAGCGGATGTCGGCGCTGAAGTCGCCGGGCCGCACCCCGGCGGCGACCAGCTCGTCGGTGAGGCCGGGGAACAGCGACTCCATGACCTGGTGGCCGCGGGCGACCAGCCCGTGGGCGTGGTTGCCGTGCGGGACGCCGCGCCGCGGCCCCCGGACGCCGAGGATCCTGTCGCGTTCGACGACGACGACCCGGGGATAGGAC
>NZ_JBHVET010001220.1:0-1394 GCF_042802135.1 Kitasatospora sp. NPDC057512 | reverse complement strand
ACCGTGCGGTGCGCGGGGCCCTTCGGACGAGCCTGTACGAGGCAGGCAGGTCAGATCGTCAATTACTTGATGATCTTGGTGACCTGGCCGGCGCCGACGGTGCGGCCACCCTCACGGATGGCGAACTTCAGGCCCTCCTCCATGGCGATCGGCTGGATCAGCGCGACGGTCATGGCGGTGTTGTCGCCCGGCATGACCATCTCGGTGCCCTCGGGGAGGGTCACGACGCCGGTCACGTCCGTGGTACGGAAGTAGAACTGCGGGCGGTAGTTGTTGAAGAAGGGGGTGTGACGGCCACCCTCGTCCTTCGACAGGATGTACGACTGGGCCTCGAAGTCGGTGTGCGGCGTGACCGAACCCGGCTTGATGATGACCTGGCCGCGCTCGACGTCCTCGCGCTTGATGCCACGGAGCAGCAGACCGACGTTCTCACCGGCCTGGCCCTCGTCGAGCAGCTTGCGGAACATCTCGATGCCGGTGACCGTGGTGGTGGTCTTGGTCTCCTTGATGCCGATGATGTCGACAGTCTCGTTGACCTTGAGGATGCCGCGCTCGATGCGACCGGTGACGACGGTGCCACGACCGGTGATCGTGAAGACGTCCTCGATCGGCATCAGGAACGGCTGGTCCACGGCGCGGGCCGGGGTCGGGATGCTCTCGTCGACAGCCTTCATCAGGCCGAGGAGCTTCTGGCCCCACTCGGCGTCGCCCTCGAGGGCCTTCAGCGCGGAGACGCGGACGACCGGCAGGTCGTCGCCCGGGAACTCGTACTCGGAGAGCAGCTCACGGACCTCGAGCTCGACGAGCTCCAGGATCTCCTCGTCGTCCACCATGTCGGCCTTGTTCAGGGCGACAACGATGTACGGAACGCCGACCTGGCGGGCCAGGAGGACGTGCTCCTTGGTCTGCGGCATCGGGCCGTCGGTGGCGGCGACCACCAGGATGGCGCCGTCCATCTGGGCGGCACCGGTGATCATGTTCTTGATGTAGTCGGCGTGACCCGGGCAGTCAACGTGCGCGTAGTGACGGTCCTCGGTCTGGTACTCGACGTGCGCGATCGAGATGGTGATACCGCGCTGACGCTCCTCCGGGGCCTTGTCGATCTGGTCGAACGGCGTGAAGGGGTTCAGGTCCGGGTACGCGTCGTGCAGCACCTTGGTGATGGCCGCGGTCAGCGTGGTCTTGCCGTGGTCGATGTGACCGATGGTGCCGATGTTGACGTGGGGCTTCGTCCGCTCGAACTTCGCCTTCGCCACTGAGTCCTCCTGAGGACAGTTCCTGTACGCCGTGCTGACGCCAGTTGGTCTTTGATCGGTTTTGGTGCGGGTTGCCCGGAGGACATCCCGTGCCGTCCCGCTGGTGGGGGGGCCGGAGGCTCCCGGGAGGATCCGACC
>NZ_JBHVET010001219.1:0-1397 GCF_042802135.1 Kitasatospora sp. NPDC057512 | reverse complement strand
CGAACAGCCCCGCGGCCGTCCCCCCCCCGCGGGCCCCCCCCCCCCGGGGGGGCCGGCGCCGGCGCCCCCCCCCCCCCCGGGGGGCCGGCCCGGCCCCCGGCGCCCCCCCGGGGGGGGCCCCCCCCACGACGGGGACCGTCCCCTCCTCCACGGCGGCGCCCAGTTCACCCCGCAGCTCGGCCACGATGCCGACCAGCACGCGGATCAGTTCCTCCGCCTCCGTCACGCCGGCCTCGGCCTGCCGTTGCGCCTGCCTGGCCAGATCCAGTGCCTGCCGCGCGGCCGACGGCCCTGCCGCGGGCGACGGGAGTCCCCTGGCTGCCAGGCCGGCCCGTTCGTGCAGCTGACCGGCACGTGCCAGGAGCACCGCCTGGGCTCGGGGGTCCGTCACGCGATCGTGGATCAGCTGCCGGAGCAGGTGCCACGGGATGTCCTTCTCCGCGGAGCGGTACTCGCTCCAGCTGGTCTTGCCGGCCGGGTACCGGCGCGCGAGCTCGCGGACGGTGAGCCCGGAGGTCACCTCCCGCACCAACCCGGCCAGGTCGTTCGCCTCCTCGGTCTCCCCCTTGAACCGCCCCTGCGGGCGTCCGGCGCTCCCCATCCCCTGCCCCCTGCCATGTCCGTGGTCAATCCGGGTTGTCCGCTGTTCACCTGGGCCGTGGCCGAGTCTTGTAGATGGACAATCAAATACGCCCGCACTGTGGGAGCTCCACCGGGTCTTCGGACAACTTGTCGCGGCCTGCGACGGGACACGCCGGCCGGGACCTCCGGTGCCGGAGCCGGGGCTGCGCCGTCCCGCGAGGGCGGTCACCCCCGCGGCCCCGGCCTCGGCAACCACCGCACTCGAAGGAGCTCTCCGTGATCAAGAAGCACCTCGCGACGGTCCTCGCGGCCGCGGTCCTCGCCGGAGGCTTCGTCGGCCTCTCCGCCGGCGCGGCCCACGCCTCCCCCCGGGTCAACAAGTGCGGGAGCGCATACGACTTCAAGCGGAGCTGGGACATCACCGACAACTCCAGCGCGGGCCCGGTGGTCGGCTTCATCGACATCTACTACAACAGCGGGAACGGGTACAACTGCGCGATCGCCCGCGGAAGCGACGCGGCGGTCACCGGCCAGCACGAGATCTACGTCGCGATACGGCGCTCCGGAACGGACCGCTGGATCGACGACGGCGCCGGCAGCAACTACACCCAGTACGCGGGCCCGGTCTACGCGTACGCCAAGGGGGCCTGCATCGACTTCGTCGGGGGGCTGAAGTACAACGAGTTCACCGGGCAAGGGGGTTCGGGCTACGGCTCCAAGCACTGCGGCTGAACCATCGCCGGGCGGCGGGGCCCGTTCGAGCGGGCCGGCCGTCGCCCCCTGACGGGGCGCCGGGGAGTCGGCACCACGAACCC
>NZ_JBHVET010001218.1:0-1398 GCF_042802135.1 Kitasatospora sp. NPDC057512 | reverse complement strand
CCCGCAGGGTGCTCGGGTGCAGCCGGCCGGGGCCCAGCACGGCGGCGGAGCGCAGCCCGGCGGCGGCGGAGCAGTCGACGGCGGCCCGGCCGGCGGCCTCGGTGCCTCGGCTCTCGGCCCCGGAGCCCGAACCCGCAGAATCGGGGCCCCGGCCTGCGGAATCGGGGCCGGCGGAGTCCCGGCCCGCCCCGGCGGGGCCGGAGGGGACGGCCGGGTGCGGGGCGAGGGCGCACAGCGCGGAGGACTGCCCCCGACGGCCCAGTTCCCGGTGGAGGTCACGGGCGAAGTTCTGTGCGCCGCCCCGGCGTGAGTCGCTGATCAGGTGCAGGACACGCGGACGGTTTCCGGCCGGATCGGCCGACAAATGGTCGGGCATGGACCGACCTTGGCACAGTGCTCCGCCCGGTACATCCCCTTCGCGCAACCTGATGGTGGCCCATCCGCCCGCGCTTGTACACCGGATGTGCGCCACGGGGCCGCCGTCGTGCGCCGTACGCGACCGCCGTGCGCCCCGTCTCGCCCCCTGCCGCGCTCCGGTCCACCCTGTCGCGCCGGGTCGGCGCCGCCCCGGACCGGCGCGTGCCGGTGTCACATGCGGCGCCACAAGCAGTGCCACAAGCGCGAGTTGGAGCGGCCGACCGACCGACTGGCTCGGCTGTTCGACCGGTGAAAGGCCGGTACGCGGAGCGTCCCCGCCCCGCAGGGCCCACGGACGCGGGGCGGCGCGGCGGTTACCCGATTCGGGTGAACGCGGTTGGACCTCGGCCCGGCCCGCTCGGCAGGATGTCCGGCCTGGGGCGGCACCCGCCGTGCCGCCCCATCTCCCCCTCCCCCGTACGGATTTGGAGTCACCCGGTGTTCAAGGGATTCCGCAGCTTCCTGCTGCGCGGAAACGTGGTGGACCTCGCGGTCGGCATCGTGATCGGCGCGGCCTTCACCGCCGTCGTCACCGGGTTCGTCAGCGCCTTCCTCACCCCGCTGGTCGGCGTCGCGTCCGGCGCCGTCGGCGACTTCACCCAGAAGACCTTCGACGTGGCCGGCACCCGGTTCCCGTACGGCCTCTTCGTCAACGCGGTCATCGGCTTCGTCCTGACCGCCGCCGTCATCTACTTCGCCGTGGTGCTGCCGGTCGGCAAGCTCCAGTCCCGCTTCGAATCGGCCAAGCCCGCGCCGGCCGCGAAGGTGGACTGCCCCGAGTGCCTGAGCACCATCCCGGCCGCCGCGACCCGGTGCTCCTTCTGCACCTCCGAGGTCGGCAAGCCGGCCCTGCCCGCGCAGGCCCAGGCGCTGCAGTCGCACTGAGCGCCGACACCCCGACCAGCGCCGGGCCGCCGCCCGGCCGGCCCGCCGACCATGGGGCCGACGTCCCAGGTCGTGGGCCTGAACCGGGCCCCGAAG
>NZ_JBHVET010001217.1:0-1400 GCF_042802135.1 Kitasatospora sp. NPDC057512 | reverse complement strand
CGCCCCGGGTGGCGGCGGGCCCGGTGTCGTGCCGGGCGGTTGTCGGCGCACGCGCTTACGATCGCCCGGCACGACCCGTGCTCCCGGACCGGGACCCGTACCGAGAGGTGTGCCATGACCGCAGCGGAAGACCCGATCGGGCTGCTGGCCCGGGCCCTCGCGCAGACCGCCGGGCTGATCGACGGCACCGGTGTCGAGCTGGCCGGCCACCCGACGCCCTGCCGCTCCTGGGACGTCGGCGACCTGATCAGCCACCTCCTGCACGACCTGCGGCAGTTCACCGTCCGGGCGAAGGGCGGGCAGCCGGACTGGTCGCAGCCCTTCGAACGGGTCGAGGAGGACTGGCTGCACGCCTTCGAGTCCGGGGCGGAGGAGCTGGTCGACGCCTGGCGTGCGGCCGGCGACCTCGGCGGCACCCTGGAGGTCCCCGGCGTCGGCACCCTCCCGGCCCGCTTCCCGGTGGACCAGCAGATCACCGAATTCGCCGTCCACGGCTGGGACTTGGCCCATGCCACCGGCCAGTCCACCGAGGGCCTGGACCACGAGGTCGCGCTCGCCGCGCTCACCTGGGCGGCCGGCGCGCTCAAACCCGAGTACCGGGGCGCCGAGGAGGAGCACCACGCCTTCGGCCCCGCCGTCGACGTCCCCGAGGACGCCCCGGCGTACGACCGGCTCGCCGCCTTCTTCGGCCGCGACCCGGCGGCCACCTGAGGCGTCGGACGACTGGCGGCGGGGCGGCGGCGGGTCGGTGGCAGGTCGGTGGCAGGTCGGTGGCGGGGCCGAACCCGGGCCCAGGGCTCAGGGTTTGGCGACCTGCCGGGTGGCGGCCTGCTTGATCGCCTCGCGGATGCGCGGGTACGTGCCGCAGCGGCAGATGTTCTGGATCTGGTCGATGTCCGCGTCCGTCGGGTTCGGGGTGCGGCGCAGCAGGGCGACGGCGGTCATGATCTGACCCGGCTGGCAGAAGCCGCACTGGGCGACGTCGCAGGCGAGCCAGGCCTCCTGGACGGGGTGGAGGACCTCGCCGTCGGCCAGGCCCTCGATGGTGGTGACGGTGTGGCCCGCGCAGTCCTTGACGGAACGGGTGCAGGGCTGGAACTCCTGGCCGTCCAGGTGGCTGGTGCAGGCGCGGCAGACGCCCACCCCGCAGCCGTACTTGGGGCCGGTGACGCCGAGCTTGTCGCGCAGCACCCAGAGCAGGGGCATGTCGTCCGGGGCCTCGACGGTCACGGGCTGCCCGTTGAGGACGAAGGTGTGGCTGGGCATGGGGGTCGCGATTCCTCGGCTGGCTCGGCTGGTGGTCAGAAGTCGATCGGGAAGGAGCGCGGGCTGGTGCCGGTCGCGCGGGCGTAGGCGTTGGCGACGGCGGCGGAGGCGGCCGGGACGCCCAGCTCGCCCGC
>NZ_JBHVET010001216.1:0-1406 GCF_042802135.1 Kitasatospora sp. NPDC057512 | reverse complement strand
GCGTCGACCGGATGCCCGGCGCGGTCCGCGATGCCCTCCGCGGACTGAACCGCTCGGCGCCCGGGGCCGGTGTGGCGGGGGGTCAGCTGAAGGCGGTGACGGCGGTGAGGGTCGAGTGGGCGATGGGCGGGGCGCCGAGCAGGACGTCGACGCAGTTGTCCAGGATCGGCTGGTCGCTGTCGATGTTCAGGGCCGCGGTCAGTGTCTCCCCGGCGAGGCGCGAGGAGGAGCCGGTGACGGTTCCGGTGAGGGTGCCGGCGCCGTCGACCTCGACGACGGCGATGTCGGTGATGGTGCTGCTGGCCTGTGTCCCGTTCTGCAGGTTCCAGGTGAAGGTCGCCGTGGAGCCCGGCGCCAGTACCGGCGGCGTGAGCGGGTTGCAGCTGAGGGTGCCGAACGTGAGCGTCGCGGTGACGGTGCCGCCCACCACGGCCGTCGGGCCGCTCTGGGAGTCGGTGCACCCGGTCGCCGTCCCTCCGATCGTCACGGTGGTGGCCTCCGGGCCGGCCGACAGTGGAGGGCTGAAGGTGACGGCGGCGTTCACGGTGCAGTTCAGGATCTCCGAGGCGGCCGCCGGTGCCGCCTCGGCGGCCGGTGCCACGCCGGCGGCCAGCGCGGCGAGGACGGCGGACACGGTCACGGCGCTTCGACGTACGGACATGTGGGGTTCCCCTTGTTCTCGATGGATGGGAGTGGTGGGAGGGGATCGGCTCGGCACGTCCCCGGGCAGCGCACCGCCCCGGGTACGCCGGGCGGAACGCGTCGGCCAGGCGAAGGTGCCGGCGGGCAGTCGGGGGCCGTTCGCGCAGCCGTTCCGTGGGCCCGACCGTGGGGCCGACCGTGGGGCCATCGTCACAACGGGAATCCCCTGACGCACCTCCTGCGGGGCGAATGGGAACCCCGGTCATCCCGGCCGGAGCCCTGCCCTCCCGCGGATCCGCCTCACCCGGGCCCGTCACCGCGACGCGGCCGGGAGTCGCGCGCCTCCTCCCGCAGACGTCGGGCGGGCCGGGTCGGCGGGGCCGGGCACGGGGCAGGCCACGGGGGCGCCGTCAACTGCC
Source organism: Kitasatospora sp. NPDC057512 (assembly GCF_042802135.1). Lineage (NCBI taxonomy): Bacteria > Bacillati > Actinomycetota > Actinomycetes > Kitasatosporales > Streptomycetaceae > Kitasatospora > Kitasatospora sp. NPDC057512. Next base: position 345 of record NZ_JBHVET010001216.1, on the reverse strand, counting down.
GTGCGGCTGACCGAATGTCACAGTCCGGTCCCTGTCATGTCCTGACGATTGTGACGCCGCGCATGGCACCGAAAGCCGTCGTCCGACCGTCCTGTGGTGTGTTCGAGCAAGCAGTCCACATCGCCATCGGGGAGCCACCATGTCCGTCCGCCGCCGTCGCCCGCTGTTCGCCTCCGCCGTCCTCGTCCTCGGGGCGGGGCTCGCGTTGACCGCCTGCGGGCCCGAGAACACCGACGCGCCCGCCGGCTCGGCGAGCTCCGCGCCCACCAAGGCGGCCGCCGGTGCTCCCTCGGCGGCCGCACCGGCTCCGGGCGCACCGGCTCCCGCCGGCTCGGCGGCGCCCTG
>NZ_JBHVET010001215.1:0-1409 GCF_042802135.1 Kitasatospora sp. NPDC057512 | reverse complement strand
CCGCCGGGCCCGCCCCGGCTCCGGTCAGACCCGGAGCAGGCCGAACTCCCGGGCGGCGGCCCGGAGTACGGCGACCAGCGCCAGCAGCATCAGCGCGCCGTGGGCCGGCATCGACAGGTACGGCGCCACGCCGGGGGCGATGAACTTGAGGTAGCTGCCGAAGGACGCGAGCTGGACCAGCACCGGCAGGTACCAGAGCCGCCGGGGCAGGTGGAAGGCGACGATCACGCTGAGGACGTCCGCGACGTAGAAGTAGCGCTCGTGCATGGACGGCAGCAGGAACGGCACCGCGATCGCGAAGACGGTGGTCAGCAGCAGGATCCCCGTCCCGGTGAGCCCCGCCCCGCCGCTCCCGGTCGCGGACCTCCCGGCCGCGCCTTCGGTGCTTCGCAGGGCCCGGACCGCCAGCGCGACCAGCGCCAGCACCAGCGCGCCCGCGACCAGCACGCCCGCCTGGCGCACCGGGTCGTCCTCGCCGGGCGGCACCGAGACGAACTGGTAGACCGACGGCGCGTTGAGCGTGAGGTCCCGGTAGGTCCCGGTCTGCCGGGCGTACACCGTCAGCAGCTGCCAGGGGTCGGCGCCGAGCAGCACGGCGGGAACGTCGAGCGCCAGGTACGCGGCCGGAACGGCCAGCAGGCACCGCCACGGCATCCGCCGGGCCAGGACCACGACGAGCAGCAGGGGGAACAGGAAGACCGCCTGGAGCTTGAAGGCCAGGGCGATCCCGAAGAACGCGCAGGTCCACCAGGGCCGACCGCGCAGGAGGTGGTGGACGCCGCCGAGCAGGAAGGCGGTGAAGATCGCGTCGGCCTGGGCCCACCACCCGCTGTTGGTCACGACCGTGGGCAGGAACAGCACGGTCACCGCCGCCGCGAACGGCCGCCAGGGCCGGTGCGGCCACCGCAGCGAGACGATGCGGTGGGTGTAGTACGCCAGTGCCAGGTCGAAGAGGACCGACAGGCACTTGACCGCCGCCAGCGCGGGCACCGGCAGCCGGCCGAGCGCGGCCATCAGGTACAGGTAGGGGACGTTGTAGTCCGAGAAGCCGGTGTCGCCGAGGGCCCGGAATCCGCCGTGCGCCGCGATGTACCGGTACCAGGGGCCGAGGAAGTAGTACCAGTCCGACGACTCGTACCGCAGCAGCAGGCCCCGGAGCAGGAGCGCGGACGCCACCGCCGCCACCGCGGCCAGCACTGGCACCGGCACGACCGGACCGGCCCGACGGGGAGGCGGGGCCCCTCGTTCCGGCGCGGCTTCCTGGCGGCCGGGGCGCAGGTCGGGTTCGGGTCGGACTGGACAGTGGTTCATACCACCAGGACGCAGCAGCCGTCGCAAACGGACGACAACGAACCGGGACGGATTTCCGCGGGCCGCCGCCCGGCCCGACCGGGCCCGTCCCGGGCCGG
>NZ_JBHVET010001214.1:0-1409 GCF_042802135.1 Kitasatospora sp. NPDC057512 | reverse complement strand
GCCCGGCACCACACAGGTGCCGGACCCTTCCGCATTTCATCGGCTCTGCGAGTGATCGTGGCAGGTGTCGCCCGGCGGCTGCCCGACGGCGGGGATTCGCCTCCCTACCGTGTGCGCCATGACAACCGCAGACGATGCCCCCCAGGCCGGTGCACGCCGCCCAGCCCGGCGCCCCCGCCCCGCCACCGCCGGGGACGGACCGGCGCTCCCGGCGCCCAGCGGGTGGTTCTGCCTCGCCCTCTCCCGCGAACTCCCCCGGGGCGCCGTGCTGACCCGACGGTTCGCGGACGAGGACGTCGTCCTCTACCGCACCCGCGCCGGCGACGTCCGGGCCACCCGGCCGTACTGCCCGCACATGGGCGCCCACCTCGGCCACGGGAGCACGGTCGTGGGCGAGACGCTGGTCTGCCCGTTCCACCGCTTCGCCTTCGGCCCCGACGGCTCCTGCGTCAGCGATCCGGACGGCGTGCCGCTGCACACCGGGGTGGAGCACCTCCCGGTCCGCGAACGCAACGGCTTCCTCTTCGTCTGGCACGGCCACGACACCGACCCCCCGTCCTGGGAACTGCCCGCCGACCCCGGCCCGGAGGTGCGGCCCACGGCGCACTGGGCGGTGGAGACCGACACCCACCCGCAGGAGGTCGTGGAGAACATCGCCGACTTCAGGCACCTCGGCACCCTGCACCGCCTCCCCGTCCGCCTGCTGTCGTCCCCCACGGCCGACGGGCCGTACCTGCGGACGAACCTCCGCTCCGACGCCGGCCGGATCCCCCTCTTCGGACAGTTCTCCTGGGAGGAGTCGACCCTGATGGCGGGGCTGGGGTGGAACCTGACCGAACTCGAACTGCCGCGCTACGGCCTCGCGGTCCACCTCTGGGGCCTGCCCACCCCGATCGCCCCCTGGCGGACCGTGCTGCGGGTCGCGGCGGCCTGCGAGGTGACCGACCCGAGCCGCGTGCCGGGCCCGAACCTGCCGGTGGCGCACGCGGCACTGACCCGTGTCGTCGCCCGGTCGACGCTGCGGATGACGGCCAGGATCATCCGGCAGGACGTACCGATCTGGGACCACAAGCGGTACGAACCACGGCCCCGGCTCGCCGCCGGCGACCAGTCGGTCGGCGTCTACCGGCACTGGGCCCGCCAGTTCTACCCCTCGGGCCCGGACGTGGGCCACGACCCCGCCTGAGCCCGCCCGAGCCCGCCCGGGCACCGCGCACCGACGGCCGCCGACGACTCCAGGACCTCGGTTCAGCACACGGGTGTTGAGCTGCTAATATTCCTGATGTCGCGAGGAACATGAGTCCTCGTCAGGCGTCAGCGGTGCTACCAGAGCACGTCCTACTTTCAGTAGGAAGAGTCCGTGCGACCCGGGCCTGGCGCTCCACAGTCGGAAGGGTCCGGCACCTGCC
>NZ_JBHVET010001213.1:0-1411 GCF_042802135.1 Kitasatospora sp. NPDC057512 | reverse complement strand
CACTTCCAGTGTGCGCGGTGCCCCGGGGTGCCTGGTACGCCGGAGGGGTGAGGCCGGTCACCCCGCCCGAACGATCACCGGAGTGATCAGAGGTTCGGGTAGAGCGGGTACTTCTCGGCCAGGGCGGTGACCCGGGCCTTCAGCGCGTCGGCGACGGTCTCGTCGAAGGCGGGCTTGAGCGCCTCGGCGATGATGTCGGCGACCTCGCGGAAGTCCTCGGCCTGGAAGCCGCGGGTGGCGAGGGCCGGGGTGCCGATGCGCAGGCCCGAGGTGACCATCGGCGGGCGCGGGTCGTTCGGGATGGCGTTGCGGTTGACGGTGATGCCGACCTCGTGCAGCCGGTCCTCGGCCTGCTGGCCGTCGAGCTGGCTGTTGCGCAGGTCGACCAGGACCAGGTGGACGTCGGTGCCGCCGGAGAGCACGCTGGCGCCGGCCTCGGCCACGTCGGCCTGGAGCAGGCGCTCGGCGAGGATGCGGGCGCCGTCCAGGGTGCGCTGCTGGCGCTCCTTGAACTCCTCCGAGGCCGCGACCTTGAAGGCGACCGCCTTGCCGGCGATCACGTGCTCCAGCGGGCCGCCCTGCTGGCCGGGGAAGACCGCGGAGTTGATCTTCTTGGCGAACTCGGCCTTGGACAGGATGACGCCGCCGCGCGGGCCGCCCAGGGTCTTGTGGGTCGTGGTGGTGACCACGTCCGCGTAGGGCACCGGGTTCGGGTGCAGCCCGGCGGCCACCAGGCCGGCGAAGTGCGCCATGTCCACCATGAGCAGCGCGCCGACCTCGTCGGCGATCCGGCGGAACGCGGCGAAGTCGAGCTGGCGCGGGTAGGCGGACCAGCCAGCGATGATCAGCTTCGGCTGGTGCTCCTTGGCGAGGCGCTCGACCTCGGCCATGTCGACCTGGCCGGTCTTCTCGTCCACGTGGTACGCGGCCACGTTGTAGAGCTTGCCGGAGAAGTTGATCTTCATGCCGTGGGTCAGGTGACCGCCGTGGGCCAGGCTCAGGCCCAGGATGGTGTCGCCCGGCTGGATCAGCGCGAACATCGCGGCGGCGTTGGCCTGCGCGCCGGAGTGCGGCTGGACGTTGGCGTGCTCGGCCCCGAACAGGGCCTTGATGCGGTCGATCGCGATCTGCTCGACCACGTCGACGTGCTCGCAGCCACCGTAGTAGCGGCGGCCGGGGTAGCCCTCCGCGTACTTGTTGGTGAGCACCGAGCCCTGGGCCTCCATGACCGCCACCGGGGCGAAGTTCTCGGAGGCGATCATCTCCAGGGTGGTCTGCTGGCGGTGCAGCTCGGCGTCGACCGCGGCGGCGATCTCCGGGTCGAGGGCGTGCAGGGACTGGTTGAGAACAGTCATGGTGTGGTCTTCCCGGGAGGAGGAGGGAAAGGGGCCGGGGCGGGGCGGGCCGCGGT
>NZ_JBHVET010001212.1:0-1417 GCF_042802135.1 Kitasatospora sp. NPDC057512 | reverse complement strand
GGCCTGGTCGGTTTCGGCGGCGCGCAGTCGGGCGTCGGCGGCCTCCTGCTCGGCCGCCGCCGCGGCGAGTTCCTCCGTCGCCTGGTCGAGGCGTTCGGCGGCCTCGGCCTCGCGACCGGCGGCCACGGTTCGGGCGTGGGCGTGGGCCTTGGCGGTGGCGGTCTCGGCGCCGACCTCGTACCCGGCGGCCTCGACCCGGCCCGCCGTGCGGAGCTTGGAGATCTCCACCTCGGCGGCGCGGACCTCGGCACGGGCGGTGGCCCCGGCCTCGAACGCGGCCTTGCGCTCGTCCCGCAGCTTGGCCTGCTCGTCGGCCTGCGCGGGCAGGGCCAGGGCCTCGTCCACGGACAGTCCGAAGCGCTCCATGGTGAGCGGAAGGCGCAGGTCAGAGGGTGCCTTGCGCCAGTCGCCGCCGTGGTCGCGCTCCAGCATGACCCGGTAGACGAGGCGCTCGCGTTCCAGCTCGACCGCCCGGTCGTATGAGGCGATGCCGTTCAGGCGCATCCGCCGGAACATCAGGTACGAGGGCCAGGGGGCGAGGATCCAGCGGTGCAGCGGTACCCCGTCGCGGCCGTGGCCGGCCTCGATCCGGGTGATCCGGATGACCAGGCGCCGCCCGGCCTCCACGACCGCCACGAACATCATCGGGATCACGGCGTGCATCATGGTGCCGGTCGGATTCGCCGTCAGCGACCCGGCGGAGGCGGCGTTGAAGTAGATCGTGGCGGCGGTGAAGGTGTGGGCCAGCAGCCGCAGCCACGGCGCCGGGGCGCCCTTGCGGATCAGGTGCAGGTCCATGGCGAGCAGGGCCACGATCCCGGCGTCCACACCGATCGGGAACGCGTAGCTGAAGTCCCCGAACTTGTGCTTGAAACCGAGCTGTTGCAGGGCGGTGTAGGAGCCGCTGAAGCCGATCCCGGCGAGGGTCGCACCGCCGACGGCGGCGAGGATCGCCACGCCCAGCATCAGCCTGTCCGAAGCCCCCGCCCGCGCCGCTGAAGCGCCGGGCCGCGTGGCCGAAGCGGCGGCGACCGGGGCTGAAACGGCCGCCGGCGCGGCCATCGTCGTCACGCCGCCACCCGCTCGACGCTGGCGGTGCGGTGGATGACGGCCGGGCGCCGCAGCGGCACCGGCGCGATGCTCAGCAGGCACTCGGCGTAGGCGGCCAGCACCGGGTCCTCCCGGCGCAGGTCCGCCAGGATGTCGTCCGCGGCGTCCATCCGGGCCTCGCGCTCGACCACGCTCTCACCGGGCGCCCCGGTGAACAGCCGGGCGAACGCGGAGTCCGCGACGAGGCCGAGCGCCAGCTCGGCGAACTCGTCCTCCGTCAGGGCTGTCTGCCCTGCAACAATCGACCTCACGGGTCTACCTCTTCCCTCGATGGGGTGTGGCCCGGGGCCGCCGCGCGAACCTTGGC
>NZ_JBHVET010001211.1:0-1419 GCF_042802135.1 Kitasatospora sp. NPDC057512 | reverse complement strand
GACCGGAAGGCGCCGCGCAAGCAGGCGGTGCGGCCGCCCAAGGCGCTGCGCACCGCCGCCGCGCGGCCCGCGCGGCCCGAGGTGCCGTCCGGGGAGCCGCTGGTCGGGCAGCGCTACGAGGTCGAGGTCGGCCCGGTCGCGCACGGTGGCGGGCACTGCGTGGCCCGGCACGAGGGCCGGGTGCTGTTCGTGCGGCACGCGCTGCCCGGTGAGCGGGTCGTCGCGCTGGTGACCGACGGGACCACCACCTCGCGGTTCCTGCGGGCCGACGCGGTGGAGGTGCTGGAGCCCTCCAAGGACCGGATCGAGGCGCCCTGCCCGTTCGCCGGTCCGGGCAAGTGCGGCGGCTGCGACTGGCAGCACGTCACCCCCGGCGGGCAGCGCAAGCTCAAGGCGGCGGTGCTGACCGAGCAGCTGGCCAAGCTGGCCGGGCTCACCCCGGCCGAGGCGGGCTGGGACGGCAGCGTCGAGCCGGTCGGCGGCAAGCTGCCGGCCGGGCAGGTGCCGGCCTGGCGCACCCGGGTGCAGTACGCGGTGGACGCCGAGACCGGGAAGGTCGGCCTGCGCAAGTACCGCTCGCACGAGGTGCAGCCGGTGGACCGCTGCCTGATCGCCGCCGAGGGCGTCACCGAGCTGGGCGTCGAGGCCCGGGACTGGCCGGGCGTGGCGAGCGTCGAGGTGATCGCGGCGACCGGCTCCTCCGACCGCCAGGTGGTGCTCACCCCGCGCGACGGCGCCCAGCTGCCGCTGGTCGAGCTGGACAAGCCGGTGTCGATCGCCCGGGTGGACGAGCAGGGCGACGTGCACAAGGTGCACGGGCGCGGCTTCGTCCGCGAGCGGGCCGCCGGGCGGACCTGGCGGATCAGCGACGGAGGCTTCTGGCAGATCCACCCGGAGGCGCCGGAGACCCTGGTCGACGCGGTGCTGGCCGGCCTGGACCCGCAGTGGGGCGAGAGCGCGCTCGACCTGTACTGCGGCGTCGGCCTGTTCGCGGGCGCGCTGGCCGACCTGGTCGGCGAGGAGGGCGCGGTGCTCGGCATCGAGTCCGCCAAGCAGGCCGTGGTCGACGCCCGGCACAACCTGGCCGCGCTGGACAACGTGCGGATCGAGTGCGACCGGGTCGAGACGCTGCTGCCGCGCACCGGCATCACCGCCACCGACCTGATCGTGCTGGACCCGCCGCGTTCGGGCGCCGGCCGCGAGACCGTCGCCCACCTGGTCGGCCTGGAGGCGCGCCGGATCGCGTACGTGGCCTGCGACCCGGCGGCGCTCGCCCGGGACCTGAAGTTCTTCCGCGAGGGCGGCTACCGGCCGGTGTCGCTGCGGGCCTTCGACCTGTTCCCGATGACGCACCACTTCGAGTGCGTGGCGATCCTGGAGCCCGCCGGGGAGTGATCCCGGGCGCCGGGGAGGCACGGC
>NZ_JBHVET010001210.1:0-1421 GCF_042802135.1 Kitasatospora sp. NPDC057512 | reverse complement strand
GCCTTGAGGGAGGCGGCGGGACCGGGTGCCGCTCGGGCGGCCGGGGCCGTGCGGGCGGGCGGGGTGTTGCTCAGGCGCCGTGGACGAGGCGTTCGACGACGGCCGCGGCCTGCCGCGGGTGCTGCTCCAGCCAGGCGTCCAGGTGGCGGCGGACGGCCTCGGCGACGCAGGCGCGCACGGCGGTGTTGCCGAGCACGTCGAGGGTGGAGCCGTGGAACTCGGGCTCGTCGAGCTTCACCGACACGACCGCCGTCAGGCCCGCGCAGGCCTGCCCGGCGCTCAGGCCGGAACCCGGCGCGTCCGGCAGGGGCCGCTTGCGCGCGTACGCGTCGAGCGCGGCCGCCAGCCCGTCACGGAAGCCGAGTTCGTGGGTGCCGCCGCGCGGGGTGGGCCGGCTGTTGGCGAAGCTCCGGACCCGCTCCTCGCCGCCGGCGCGCCAGCGCAGGGCCACCTCCAGCGTCCCCGCCATCCGGGGGTCCTCGGCCTCGAAGGCGAGGGTGTCCGTGGCGGCGGGCGCCGCGTCCCGGGCCGCATCCGGGGCCGCATCCCGGGCCGTGTCCCGGGCCGCGTCCCGGTCGTCGAGGAAGGCGACGAACTCCCGTACCCCGCCGGGGGAGTGGAACCGCGCCGACCGGGGCTCGCCGGGGCCGCGACGGTCGGTCAGCGAGATGTCCAACTCGCGGTACAGGAAGGCCAGTTCGCGGAAGCGGTCGGCCAGGTCGTCGAAGGAGAACTCCGCCGTCCCGAAGACCTCGGCATCCGGCCAGAAGGTGAGGACGGTCCCGCTGCCGGTCGCCGGGCCCGCCCCGGTGAGCGGGGTGACGGCCGCGCCGCGCGCGTACTCCCGCTCCCAGCGCACCCCCTCGCGCCGCACCTCGGCCGTCATCCGGCCCGACAGGGCGTTGACGACGGCGGGGCCCACCGCCCAGTGCCCGAGCGCCACGTCGCGGCGGCCGCCACCGGGCCCCGCTCCGGCCCACAGACGGGTCAGCAGGGTGTCGAGGTCGGGCCCGTCGGTCTCCTCCGCCCCGCGGACGGGGACGCCCGGGCCGTCGTCGGCGACGCGCACGCCGCCGTCGGACATGAGGGTGATGTCGACGCGGCCGGCGCGGCCAGCCAGGGCCTCCTTCACCGCCCGGTCGGCGACCTCGAACACCATGTGGCGCAGGCCGCGTTCACCGGTCGAGCCGATGTACATCCCGGGCCGCTTCCGCACGGCTTCCAGGCCTTCCAGGACCTGGATGCGGGCGGCCTCGTACCCGGTCTTCTCCTCGTTCACGATGTCCCCTCCGAAGGTGTCCGGCAGAGCTCCACAGCCTAGGCGAAATTCGGCATAACACCAGGTCAGAGCCTGTTTGCCGCGGGCGCAGGCGGGCGCGTGGGCGCCTGCCGGCGGGCGCCCGCCGCAGGGGCCCCGGACC
>NZ_JBHVET010001209.1:0-1422 GCF_042802135.1 Kitasatospora sp. NPDC057512 | reverse complement strand
CCACTGGCCGCCCGGCTCGGACCAGGCCCGGGTCTGCCACAGCCTCTACGGCTGAACCGGCTGAACCGGCTGCACCTGCTGAATCGATTGGTCCGGCTGAACCGGCCGCGGCCCCGGAGCCGCGGACGCCGCCGGAGCACCCTGGGCACCCACGGCCCCCGGGGCCCCCAGCAGCCCCCTGTCCAGCCGAGGCGCCAGCACCCGCGCCAGGGTGTCGGTGATGTGGCCGGTGTCCCGGTACAGCACCACGCCCTCCAGCACGGCCGGGCAGGAGGGCCCGGTGCCGGGGCAGAGCAGCGGGCCGAGGTCGAGGGTCCGCACCCCGTACCGGGCGGCGAGCCCGCCGTCCAGTACGGGGTCGGGCTCGAAGGCGGTGTCGCGCGGGAAGAAGCAGGCGTCGGAGCGCCCGTCGGAGGCGGCCAGGCAGGTCGGGATGTCCTTGCCGGGCATCGGGGTGTCGCCGAGGTAGGCGAGCGGGGCGCCGAGCGCGGTGAGCCGGTCCAGGGTGCGGGTCCAGCCCTCGGTGCGCTCCTCCGGGCTGCCGTAGCGGTTGAGGCCCGCCATCAGGACCAGCCGCGGCTTGGGCCCGGAGGCCAGCCGGGTGAGGGTGTTCTCGCGCCAGCGGTCGCACTCCTCGAAGGTCCGGCCGAGCACGTTGTTGCGCACGGTGAGGGTGGCCAGCGGGCAGCCGGGCTTGACCAGGACCTCCAGGGCCCAGTGCCGCTGTTCGGCGAGAGCGAGGCCGGCGGAGATCCACTGCCCGGCGTGCGAGTCGCCGAGCAGCACGATCCGGTCGGGGCTGTCCTCGGCGCCGAAGAGGCAGCGCGGGCTGCTGTCGGCGTTGAGCGGGATCTCGCAGCCCTTGCCGGGCGGGAAGTCCTCCCGGGCCCGGGCCAGCGAGGGCGTCAGGGCGAGCACCCGGGTGCCGGGGGCGAGCAGGCCCGGGCCGTCGGCGGCTCCGGCGGGCGCCGCCACGGGCCCGGAGGAGGGGTCGCCGAGGGCCCGTACGGTGCCGCCGCCGAGGGTGAGCGCGGCGATCAGCGGGATGACCAGGGCGCTGGCGCCGACGGCGAGCCCGCGCCGGGGTGCCGGGCTGCTGCCGTACCGCAGCGGCTGTTCGACCAGCCGCAGGGTGAGCCAGGCGGGCAGCGCGCTGGCGGCGGTGAGCGCGAGCAGGGTGGTCCAGGGCAGTGCGCCGTACCGGGCCTGGGCGATGGTCAGCACCGGCCAGTGCCACAGGTACCAGGCGTACGAGAGCCGTCCGGCGGCGCGCAGCGGGCGGGTGGCGAGCAGCCGCCCCGCGTCGGCGGCGCCGGGGCCGGCGGGCCCGGCGCCGTGTCCGGCGAGCAGGACGGCGGCGGTGCCGAGGACGGGCAGCAGCGCGGCGGTGCCGGGGAAGGGGGTGTTGCGGTCGTACAGGAC
>NZ_JBHVET010001208.1:0-1431 GCF_042802135.1 Kitasatospora sp. NPDC057512 | reverse complement strand
CTCCTGGACACCAGGGGCGGGCCGGGGCCCACGGCCGTTCTCCGGCGCGGCCGGTTCGCTCAACCGACGCTCAGCCGGCGCTCACGGAGACCGGAACGCTGGGGTGCACCTCGCGCTCGACCCGCGGCAGGATGTCCGGGATGTAGACCTTCTGGATCGCGTCGCCGCCGTCGTGCGCCTCCCAGGCCTCCCGGGTCGCCCAGCGCTCCACCAGGACGAAGCGGCCCGGGTCGTCCTGCGAGTGGTACGCCTCCCAGCTGACGCAGCCGTCCTCGGCGAGGCACAGCGGCCGCATCCGGGCCAGGGCGTCGGCGACCACCGGGACGCCGTCCGGCTCGGTGACCCTGACGATGACGATGAGGTCGAACATCACTGCTCCTTGGCGGTGGTGGGATCGGTGTCGGCGGCCGCGGCCCGGCCGAGCGCGGGCAGCCACTCGGCGATGGGGGTGAACCGGTAGCCGAGCGAGGCGGCCCGGTCGGCCGACATCGCGAAGTCTGCCGGGCAGGAGAACGGGGACAGGTCGGGGTCGCCCGCCGGGTCCTCCTTCTCGATGACCTGGGCCGTCAGCCCGGTCGCCCCCTCCACCGAGGCAACGACATCGTAGACGTCCGCGGTGTCCGGGGAGGCCACGTTGACCGCGCCGGTCACCTCGTTCACGGCCGCCCAGGCGAGGAAGCCGGCCGCGTCCTCGGCCCGCACCAGCGAGGTCCGGCCCGGCCCGGCGTGGGCCACGATCGGCCGCCCGTCCCGGATCCGGTCGACGTGGAAGCGGTAGCGGCCGGTGAAGTCGCCCTCCTCGGCCAGCACGTGGGCCACCCGGGCCAGCAGCACCGGCACCTGCGCGCGGTCGGTCACCGCGGCCTCGGCCTGGCGCTTGCCCTCGCCGTAGTTGGCCTCCAGGTAGTCGTCGTCCTGCCAGGGCAGGGTGAGGTCGTACGGGTACCCGGCCGGGTCGAGCTCCTCCTCGCGGGCGAGCGCGCCGAACTCCGGTGCGGCGACCGGCCCGCGGAAGGTGTCCCGGTTGTAGACCTCGATGGTGCTGGTCAGCACCAGCTTCCCGGCCCGGTCGCCGAAGGCCTCGCAGGCCTCCACGGCGGCGTTGGGAGTGTAGCACATCTGGTGCACCACGGCGTCGAACCGCTCCCCGGCCACCGCCTCGGCGAGCTCGCCGGGACGGTTGACGTCCGCGCGCAGCCGCCGGACGGAGTCCCCGAACGGGTCCGGGGTCCGGCCGCGGGTGACGAGGGTGACCCGGTGGCCGGCCGCCAGCAGCCGGCGCACCAGCAGCTTGCCGAAGTAGCGGGTCCCGCCGATGACGCAAATGTCTGCCATCTGCTCTTTCCTGTCTCTTTCTCTCTCGTTCCGTCCACGGCCCCGCGACGCGCGACCGTTCCTGGCTCCCTGTCAGGCGGACGCGCTGCCCAGCGC
>NZ_JBHVET010001207.1:0-1437 GCF_042802135.1 Kitasatospora sp. NPDC057512 | reverse complement strand
ACCCGATGATCGGGTGGGACGCTCACGGCGTTCGTCCGGAGGCGAAGCGGTGTCGGCCCCATCCCGGGCCGCCGGGGGAGGAACAGGTGACCGTGCTGTGAGGGGATTCCCGAAGTCGCGGGAGGGGGTGGTCCTGCTGGCGGGCCTCCTGCTGATCGTCGGCGTGACCGGTTACCTGAAGCTCAGGCCCGGAGGGCCGGAGGCGAAGGACTACGTGGGCCGGTGGGTCGCGCGGGACGAGGTGATCGAGCTGCGGGAGGGCGGGACGCTCGGGGAGGTGCGGCTCGACGGCTACTTCTGTTTGAAGGAGTCCGCGGCGAGTGGCGATCCGCTCGGCGAGTACCGGGGGAGCTGGAAGATCGGGAGCGTCGACGACGCAGGTTCGGGGGTTTTCGTGACCCTGCGGAACTACAGCCGTGGGCAGGACTGTCAGATCTACCTGCAGGAAGAACGGAACGGGCAGGTGACCGCCCTGGGCGCTCGGCCGCGTGGGAATGTGGATCGTACGTTCGTGAGGGCGTAGTTCGCCCGTAGTCGATCCGGCAGGCCGAGAAGACCGGGGCCGTCCGGTCGGCGGCGCCATGGCGAGGTCTTGAGCAATGCGCATGGGGGGGATGGGTCACGTGGTGGGACGTTCCATGAGGTTGAGCGCTGTTCTCGTGGGTCTGGTGTGTGCTGCCAGTGCGTGTACCGGGGGTGGGGCCGGAGGGGTGGCCAGCAAGGGTGCCACGTCGGCGCCCGTGGTCCGGCCGGTGTTTGCGGAGAGCTCAAAGCAGGTGATCCTGCGGACGGCGAAGGAGAACGGGACGGCGCCGGCGGGTGACCGGTTCACGCTGGTCGAGTACGACGGCGGGTACGGGCCGGAGCTGATCTGGCAGGCGGAGCGGACCGGGGGTCTGTGCGCCGCGTCGGAGTCCGTCACGGCGGGTTGGTGCGAGACGGTGGAGGAGACCTCCGGGCGGCGGGTTCCGAGCGTCGGCGTCTTCATGGACCCGGGGCTGCGCGAACGTGACGGGGAGGCGTCGTGGGTGGTGCGGGTGATGGCCAGCGGTGAGACGATCGATGGTCTGTCGTGCCAGGGAAGGGACTTCCCGGTCCGCCAGGTGTACGTGGTCGACCTGGCCGGGGCCCGACGCACCGTCTACACCGCCTCGATCCCGAGGAATCTCCAGGGGGAGTACCGGGTGTCCGTCCGGCGGGACGGGAAGCCGGGCGAGGAACGTCTCGACCTCGGCTTCGAGAAGGGCCGTGTCGTGCAGTGCTGAGGGGCCGGCCGCCGCTGGCTCGGTGCACGGGCGGCTTCCACCCGGCCGACGGCGTGAAGAGCCCGAGCCGCGGGATCGATGCGGACCACACGGGCCCGGGCTCGCTCACGGTGTACGTCCTGGCGACCAGGCCGTGGCGTCCCAAGGGTGCCGGTTCGGGTCGACCGGAGAC
>NZ_JBHVET010001206.1:0-1441 GCF_042802135.1 Kitasatospora sp. NPDC057512 | reverse complement strand
GGTTCTGGTGGGCGGTGAGCCAGCCCAGGCCCGTGTTCGCCTTGGCGGTGCGCCCGGTGGCGGCGAGGGCCTGGACGGCGAGCGCGGTGGCGTCGGCGTCACTGGTGCAGGCGGCCTGGCCGAAGGAGAGCGGGAAGCCGCCGTCCGCGCACTGGCTGTTCGCCAGGAAGTCCACGGCCGCCGTCGGAGCGTCACCGGGCGTGCGGTGCAGGGCGATCACGGCGAGGGACTGGCCGAAGGCGTTGCTGTAGTCGCCCCACTGGGAACGGTCGGAGAACCGGCCCTCGGCGGTCTGCAGCGACCGCAGGCGGGCCGGCAGGTCGACGCCGCCGAAGGCCGCCGGGTTCGCGCCGCGGACCTCGACGGCGAGCAGCAGCTTGGCGGTCGCGCCCGCGTAGGCCTCGGTGCTGCCGTCACCGAGGTAGCCGCCGATGATCTCGGGCTTCGCCAGCCAGGCGGTGGCCTTCGCGGCGGCCTCGTCGGAGCCGCGCGAGGCCGCGAAGGCCAGTACGGCGTCGATGGTGAGGCCCTGGTCGGGGTAGGCGGTGCCGTTGAAGACGGACTCGAAGTGGTCGCCGTCGACGAGTTGGCGGGCCAGCCAGCCGCCCGCGGCGGCGTCGGGGCGGACCGTCGGGGTCGAGGTCGCGGCGGCGTGCGCGTTCCCAGGCGCGGCGTGGGCGGCGGTGGCCGCCGGGAGTGCGGTGGCGAGCGCCACGGCGGGTATCGCGAGCAGACCGAGGGCACGGCGGAGCGTGGGCATGGTGACCTTTCCGGGCCCGCACGCAGGGGCCCGGAGGACGGCGGCGACAGCCGGGGGCAGCCCTCGGGGCTCCGGCCCGCGGACCACGACGGGAGGAGGGACGACACACCTCCGCCGACGGGTACTCGGGCTCGCCGCCGACCAGGAGCCGGCGGCCTACCGTTGCGGGCCAGCGCCGGATTCGAACCGGACTTCCCCCAGCGGCGGAGTCACAACCTGACGGCGCATCATGGCGAAACGGAAAAGATCCGGTCAAGGGTTCGAGCGTGACATCACGATGGCCGCCACCCGACATCGGGACGCACCCCTCCCTGCCGCCGGCGGAGCACGTGCGCCACCGGCGGTAGTGGAGCGCCCGGTCGCCCGGGTGGGAGCGTCGTCGTCGGATCGCCGCCGTGGCGAGGATACCGGCCGGTGCGCTCCCGGACCGGCGCCGGTGCACTGTGGGCCAACTCCGACATCGGGCCAGCACCTAACGTTCCGTCATGAGATCGAGAAGGACCGACCTTTGGGTTCGCCCAGCTCGACCTCGCCGCGCCGCCGCCCCCCGCCCGGCGGGGCGGCCCAGCACCGGGGCGACCACGGCGACCGTGCGCTGGAACGACACGAACGGCACCGAGCACACCCAGACCTCCCGAGAACGGCAGCAGGTCCTCCACGCTGCCGTTCTCGGACGAGGGG
>NZ_JBHVET010001205.1:0-1456 GCF_042802135.1 Kitasatospora sp. NPDC057512 | reverse complement strand
CACCAGGACGGCGCCGGCGGCGGCCACCGCGAGCGGACGCAGAAGGCTGGTCTTCGCCATGTTCCTCGGTTCTCTCGTCAGCTGACGCGGTGTCGGACCGCGCCGTTCGAAGATCACTATCACCGGACCGGGCGGTTGCTGGCAATGTGAACCGGTTCGCCCGCATTTCGCGTTGTCAGTGGCGGTTTCGGCGCGGTCGGAGGCGGTCGGGCGCGGTCGGGCACGGTCGGAGGCGGTCGGGGGCGGCCGCACCGTCCGTTTCCCGCTCCGGGGCCAAGGTTTCACCTGCTGTCGTCTGCCCGCGACGACCCGGGGGCCCCATGCTGTTCGGGCGCTTCCGCGCACTCCGGTGCGCCCGCCGCACCGGTCTCCCCCTCGCCGACCACGGAGCGTCCCCACGCTCCGGCCCGGCCGGCGGGGCCGGGGCGGCGTCCTGCCGCCTGCCAGGCCGTCTCCTACCCGAGGAATTGTCATGACTTCGTCCACAAAGCCCCTGAGCCCCCGCTCCCGCCGCACCGCGACCGCGATCGGCTCCGCCGTCGCCCTGCTCGCCGCCTCCGCCGGCCTGTGGGCGGCCACCGCCCCCACCGCCCAGGCGGCCGCGCTGCCCGCGCCCGACCACATCGTCGTCGTGGTGATGGAGAATCACGCCTACACCCAGGTCATCGGCAGCAGCAGCGCCCCGTACCTCAACAACACCCTGAAGGCGGGCGGTGCCAACCTCACCCAGTCCTTCGGCATCACCCACCCGAGCGAGCCGAACTACTACGCGCTGTTCTCCGGCTCCACCCAGGGCACCGTCGACGACAGCTGCGTGACGGTCGGCGGCTTCCAGGCGGCCAACCTGGCCTCCGAGGTCATCGCCGCCGGCAAGACCTGGGCCAGCTACAACGAGTCCCTGCCCAGCCAGGGCAGCACCGTCTGCAGCAGCGGCAACTACGCCCAGAAGCACAACCCGTGGTTCGGCTTCGGCAACGTCCCGGTCAGCTCGGCGAAGACCTTCGCCCAGTTCCCGACCGACTACAGCACCCTGCCGAACGTCTCCTTCGTGGTGCCGAACCTCTGCAGCGACATGCACGACTGCTCGGTCGGCACCGGCGACACCTGGATCAAGAACAACCTGGGCGCGTACGCCACTTGGGCGCAGACCCACAACAGCCTGCTGGTCGTCACCTTCGACGAGGACAACAAGCTGTCCGGCAACCGCATCCCGACCCTGGTCTACGGCGCCCACGTGACGCCCGGCAGCAGCAGCGCCACCACCTACAACCACTACAACGTGCTGCGCACCCTGGAGGACCTGGCCGGCACCACCGGCCACGCGGGCAACGCGGCCTCCGCCGCCGACATCACGGGCATCTGGAACTGACCTGCGGTGATCGGGACTTGACCCCGGTTCGGGTTCGAGCCCGCGCCTGATCCCGAGCCCGAGCCCGGGCCGGTGGCCGTTCGGTCG
>NZ_JBHVET010001204.1:0-1458 GCF_042802135.1 Kitasatospora sp. NPDC057512 | reverse complement strand
GGACCGGAGGGCAATCTCGCCGCCGGGCAGGAGCGGCTCCGGGGCGCGGACCGGATGTTCTCGAGTGCCGTCGCCCGGATGCGCGAGCGCCTCGGCCTTCCCGGCACGACGTCGCCGGAACCGCTCGGGCACACCCGTCCGGTCGTCCACGGTTACAGTCCCGTGCTGCTGCCGCGCCCGGCGGACTGGCCGGCCCCGGTCGAGGTGGCGGGCTTCTGGTGGCCCGCCCGACCGGTGGGCTGGCAGCCTCCGGCCGACCTGGTCGACTTCCTCCAGGCCGGTCCGGCCCCGGTGTTCATCGGCTTCGGCAGCATGGCACCCGGGGAGGGCGAGCGGCTCGGTGAGCTGGTGACGGCCGCGGTGCGGCAGGCGGGGGTGCGCGCGGTGGTCCAGGCGGGCTGGGCCGGACTGGAGGCGGCGGGTGACGGCGTGTTCTCCGTCGGCGACCTGCCCCACGACTGGCTGTTCCCCCGCACGGCCGCCGTCGTCCACCACGCCGGAGCGGGCACCACCGGCGCCGCGCTGCGCGCCGGGGTCCCCGCCGTACCGGTACCCGTGATGGCCGACCAGCCGTTCTGGGCGGCACGGCTGCACCGGCTGGGGGTCGCCCCGCAGCCCGTGCCGTTCGCCGAGCTCACCGCCGAACGCCTCGCCGCCGCGATCACCGCCGCTCTGGCCGAGCCGATCCGTCGCCGTGCGGCCGCCGTCGCCGTGCTCATGGCGGACGAGGACGGCGCCGGTGCCGTCCTGGCCCGCGTCGCCCGGATCGCCGAGGACCCCGGCCGCTGAGCCCGCCGCCCAGGGAAGGCCAGGACGCGCACCCCGGACGGCCCGCGACGGTCTGCCGGCTCTTGGATAGGCTGCCGGGATGATCCCCGACGCCCCCCGGCTGCTGCGCGCCGACGCCGCCCGCAACGCGGAAAAGATCATCCGGGCCGCCCGGGAGGTCTTCACCGAACAGGGCCCCGACGCCCACCTCGACGACGTGGCGCGCCGGGCCGGTGTCGGGGCCGCCACGCTGTTCCGCCGCTTCCCCGACAAGGCCGCGCTCCTGCGGGCCGTGCTGGACCAGGGCTTCGCCGAGCGCGTCCGGCCCGTCATCCAGGCCGCCGCCGACGACCCCGACCCCGCGTCCGGGCTGGCCCGCGTGCTGGCGGCGGCCCTGGAATCGGTGGCCGGCGACTACAACGTCCTGGCCGCCGCCCGCGCCGCGGGCGTCCTGACCCCGGCGACCGGCGAGGAGTTCTTCGCCGCCCTCGACACCCTCCTGGCACGCGGTCAGAGCGCGGGCGTGATCCGCGCCGACCTCGTGCCCGACGACCTGCACCGCATCGTCGTCATGCTGGTCTCGGTGCTGTGGACGATGGACCCCCGCGAGGACGGCTGGCGCCGGTACCTGGCCCTGGTCCTCGACGGCCTCTCCCCCGCCGGGGCCCGCCCGCTGCCCTGCCCCGCCCC
>NZ_JBHVET010001203.1:0-1458 GCF_042802135.1 Kitasatospora sp. NPDC057512 | reverse complement strand
GATCTGCACTTCGGAAACGTGCGCGCTGGTGAAGCTGAGGCTTCCGCCGGCGTAGAGGTTGTAGTTCGAGCCGTTCGCCGTGATGATGCCGTTGTTCCACTGCGAGGTCACCAGGTTCACGCCGTCGACGTTGGGGTAGACGGCCCCCACGCTGCCCGCGTAGCAGAGCTGCCAGCCCGACATCCACAGCTCGATGCCGTACGCCTTCGCC
This sequence comes from Kitasatospora sp. NPDC057512, assembly GCF_042802135.1. Lineage (NCBI taxonomy): Bacteria > Bacillati > Actinomycetota > Actinomycetes > Kitasatosporales > Streptomycetaceae > Kitasatospora > Kitasatospora sp. NPDC057512. The sequence continues at coordinate 1,247 of NZ_JBHVET010001203.1, read as the reverse complement.
CCGCCGCCGGGGCACTGCACCGGGCCGATGGCGCTGGCGGGCGAGGCGGCGACGACGCCTCCGCCGACGACGGTGGCGGCGGCGAGTGTCACCGCGGCAATTCGCTTGCTGATACGAAGATTCATGGAAGTACCGCTCTCCCTGTCCCATTCCACTGACGGATCATTGCGACCTGGCGATGCGAAATGACCGGCCCGCGCCGGGCTGATTTCCCCGGCCCTCACGGCCCCGTACCGCCGACACCGGAAGAGGTTGTCATTCGCCGCCGGGATCGACCAGCCCTTGCCGACGGGCCGACGGAATAAAGCGGACAAAGGCGCCCTCGGGGGTGGCGGGCAGGAATCCCGAAGACGATCGTCCGATTCGCTTCTGCCTGCGGATATGTCGGGAATTCACGGCCGACGGAAACAGGTTGATGTACGTACATCGTCAAGCGGCCTTCGGGCGCTCCTCCGGCCACCGTCTAGCGCGGAAACCGCAGGGCGAGGACGTCGCGGCGGGCCCGGCTCGCGCAGGGCCCACCCGCTCGACTTCGAAGGCGAGCACGCCCAGTGCTTCCTTGCGGGTTGGAAGATGGCGTGGATCGCGAGGAGGAGATCCTGCGCGCAACATCGCCCGCGATGTCCGCACCGGCACACCCCGGCTCCACCGATGCGCCCCCTGACCCGTCGGATCCGGAAGGCCCCCGCGTGCGCGGGGGATCGCGAGGCGAACGGCCTCATCGCCGCCTCCGCATGATCCCCGCATGTCCTGGATACGCCGCCGCTCGCGCACCACCGAGCCACCCGATGGCCGACTGCCCGATCTCGCGTTCCTCACGCTGGTCCGCGATGCACTCGAGGAGATCGCACCCGGCAGCACTGCGGGTGCCGAGCTCAAGGGCAACTCGCCGCTCAGTCCGCGGGGTTGGGCCGTCGCCGTTGGGCCGGCAGGTCACGGGGACGACCGGCACTACGACCTGATCGCCATCCCGGACGTGAGCGTCCGGCACGACCCGCCCTGCTTCGGGGACTGCGTCGTAGTCGTCACCACCCCGCGCGACGCGGCCGGGCTGTGGGCCCGCTCCGCCGGCGCCTGCATGCTCGAACTGCTCGACGGCACCGGGTCTATGCGACCGCGTCCAGTTTTCCGAGCACTGAACTGTGTATGACAGGGCCGACCTGCCCAAATGCGTCGCGTTGGCGTCCGGGACGGGCGGACGGGTGCTCGGGGTGGCAGCACGAAGGCCCTGATCCGGAGGATCAGGG
>NZ_JBHVET010001202.1:0-1460 GCF_042802135.1 Kitasatospora sp. NPDC057512 | reverse complement strand
GTCCGGCCCGGCCGGTCAGGCTCATGCGGACTGGTTCGGCACCTTGAGGTGCTGGGACAGCCACTCCAGCGAGGAGGGCAGCAGGGCGCTCCAGGTCTCGAAGTTGTGGCCGCCGTTCTCCAGCATGCTGTACGAGACCTTCATCGGGCTCTGCACCGCGTCGACGAAGGCCTCGGTCTGCTGCCGGTAGTCGCCGTCGCCCTTCTTCGTGCCGGCCAGCAGCACGGACGCCTTCGGCTGCGGCAGGTTCTTCAGCCGCCACAGCAGGTTGGCCTCGTCGCGGCGCTGCTTGCTGCCGCCGAAGAGGTCGCCCGTGGTCGGGTCGTCGGCGGCGTCGTAGTAGGCGGAGAGGGCGACGGCGGTCGGGAAGACGTCCGGGTGGCGCATGGCCAGCTTGAGCGCGCAGTAGCCGCCGGTCGAGTTGCCCATGAAGGCCCAGGCCTGCGGGTCGGTGGAGACCCGGTAGCTGGCCTGGATCGCCGAGGGCACGTCCTTGGTGAAGTAGGTGTCGGACTGCGGGCCGTTCGGGACGTCCTCGCACTCGGTGTCCTGGGGCAGCGCGGGCGAGGGACGCACCAGGACCATGACGGTCGGCTGCATCCGCCCCTCCTGCAGCAGCTTGAGCGCGGCGCCCGGGTAGTTGAAGCGGGTGATCAGGTTCTCGGCGATTCCTGGGAATCCGGTGCTGACGATCACGGCCGGGAACTGCTTCTGGGCGTACTCCGGCTGGAAGTACTGCGGGGGCAGGTAGACGTAGCCCTCGGTGGACAGCCGGCTGGCCGCGCCGTCTATCCGGACCTTGCGGATCTCGCCGGACTGGGCGGGCTCGCGGCCCATCGCGCCGCCGCCCTTGACCGCGGCCTGGCCCATCGTCTCCACCATCAGCCGGCCGGAGGCGTCCGCCTTGTTGTGGATGACCACCGGGCCGGTGTCGCCGGTGCCCAGCAGGTCGTCCCAACTGCTGTAGAACGCGAAGTAGTTGTTCGCGACCAGGCCGAGTGCGGCGAGCACCGCGAGCTGGGTGGCGAGCAGCGCGCCGATCCGGCCGAGCACCGACTGCCAGGTCTTCTTCGCGAGTCTGGGCCACAACCAGACCGTGCCGACCATCATCACGACCGCGATCAGTGCGGTCAGCGCCAGCACCTTGTGGCTCGTCAGACCCATGTCCCGCTTGCTCCCACGCCTCGAACTCCAGTCCCCTCCGCTGGGGACATCCGAGGAGGTCACCCCGGTTCCCCCGCCGGGGCGCGAGGACCAACCCTAACGCCAGCTGGGAGGAAGCTGACCGCGGCTGGGAGGTGACGGGGAGCGGGGCGGACAGATGACAACGTTCAGATAACAGATTTCGAAAGTTGTCATCTGACATCTGTCAGCTGAAATCTGTCAGCTGTCGGCTGTCATCCGTCGACGGTCGACCCTCACTCCTGGCAGCCGGGCAGCCGGCCGGGGCGGGTGGGCTG
>NZ_JBHVET010001201.1:0-1462 GCF_042802135.1 Kitasatospora sp. NPDC057512 | reverse complement strand
GTGGAGACGTAGCCGTCGACCGGGAACGGGGCCTGGAGGATGGCGTAGCTGTACTGCCGCTCGGTCTCGTTGAAGTCCACGAGGCGCTCGACGATGACCTCGCCCTCGGGGTTCTTCAGGCTGCGCACGCGGCCGCCCTCGGAGGCGACGCTCTCCGGGATGTAGGGCAGCCAGTCGGGCAGGGCGTCGAAGCCGCCGATGAGGGCCCAGACCTGCTCGGGGGTGGCGGGGACGGTACGGCTGACGGAGGTGGAGGCCATGGTCGTTTCTCCTGTGTCCTGCGGTGAGGGTGGTGGGTGCGAAGGGGTGGGGGTCAGGCGTTGTTCGGCAGCGGGGCGGCCGGGCTGACGAGGCCGGCGGTGCGCAGCTCCTGCCAGAACGCGGCCGGGACGGTCTCGTTGAGGGCGGCGACGTCCTCGGCGATGCGGCTGGGCTTGGTGGCGCCGGGGACGGCTGCGGCGGTGACCGGGTGGGCGAGGGAGAACTGCAGGGCGGCGGCCTTGATGGAGACGCCGTGCTTGGCGGCCAGGGCCTTGAGCCGGGCGACGCGCTCGACGATGTGCGCGGGGGCCTGCTGGTACTCGAAGTGGGCGCCGCCGGCGAGGATCCCGGAGCTGTAGGGGCCGCCGACGACCATGTCGACGTTCTGCTCCTGGGCCATCGGCAGCAGGCGCTGGAGGGCGTGGTCGTGGTCGAGGAGGGTGTAGCGGCCGGCGAGGAGGAAGCCGTCGGGCTGCGGCTCGTCGAGGGCCAGGGTCAGCTCGATCGGCTCGGTCTTGTTGACGCCCAGGCCCCAGGCCTTGATGACGCCCTCGTCGCGCAGGCGGGACAGGACGCGGAAGGCGCCGGTGCGGGCCTCCTCGAACTTGGCGAGCCACTGGTCGCCGTGGAAGTCCTGGGCGATGTCGTGGACCCAGACGATGTCCAGGCGGTCGGTGCCCAGGCGCTTGAGGCTGTCCTCGACGGAGCGCTCGGTGGCCTCGGCGGTCCAGACGTGGAGCATCTTGTTCGGGTTGCCGTGCTCGAAGAGGCCGCCCTTCTCGCCGAGGTCGCGCTCGCCCTCCTCCAGCTCGTCGAGGATGACGCGGCCGACCTTGGTGGACAGCACGTACTCGTCGCGCGGCTTGGAGGACAGCACCTCGCCCAGGCGCTCCTCGGAGAGGCCGGCGCCGTAGAACGGGGCGGTGTCGAAGTAGCGGACGCCCTGGTCCCAGGCGGCCTCGACGGTGGCCAGGGCCTCGGCGTCGGGGATCGCGCGGAACATGTTGCCGAGCGGGGCGGTGCCGAAGCCGAGCTTGCCGGGAAGGATGTTCTTCAGGGACATGTCACTGCCTTTGCGGAGCAGGCGGGCGTCATGGGGGGACCCGCCGGGGGGTTGCGTACGCACCGGATGATTGATGCGGACGCGCCTTACATGCAAGAACAATAGTTGCACACGCGTGGCAATGCAAGGGGTGGGCCG
>NZ_JBHVET010001200.1:0-1464 GCF_042802135.1 Kitasatospora sp. NPDC057512 | reverse complement strand
GGCCGCCATCAACCCGCTGCGCCGCGTCGGCGACTTCCTCACCGAGGGCGTCCGCCTCGGCGGCCGGACGAGCCGGGAGGACGCCGACCGGCGCGCGGTCGAACTGCTCGACGCCGTGGGCCTCGGCCCGGAACTGCTGCGCCGCTACCCCGGCCAGCTGTCCGGCGGCATGCTCCAACGCGTCATGATCGCCGCCGCGCTGATGGGCGACCCGGTCCTGCTGCTCGCCGACGAGCCCACCACCGCGCTCGACGTCACCAGCCAGGCCGAGGTCGTCGCCCTCCTCGGCCGGCTGCGCCAACGCTTCGGCACCGGCCTGCTGTTCGTCACCCACGACCTCGGCCTCGCCGCCGCCATCAGCGACCGGGTCCACGTCATGTACGCCGGCCGGATCGTCGAGAGCGGCCCCGCCGCGGCGCTCTTCGCCCGGCCCCGCCACCCCTACACCGCCGCGCTGCTGGCCGCCACCCCGGGGCTGGACCCCAGGGGCGGTCGACTCGCCGCCATCGACGGCCAACCACCGGACCTGCGCGAGGAGTTGACAGGCTGCGCGTTCGCCCCCCGGTGCCCCCGCGCGATCGGCCTGTGCCGCGAGGAGACCCCGGCGCCGGGCCCGGTCGCCTGCCACCACCCGCTCGAAGGGAGCCGCCCCGATGCCTGAGGCCGTACTGGAGGTCACCGGACTGTGCCGGACCTTCGGCACCGTACGGGCGGTGGACGACGTCTCCTTCACCCTCGCGGCCGGCGGATCGCTCGGCATCGTGGGCGAGTCCGGCTCCGGCAAGACGACCACCGCCCGGATCGTCGTCGGCCTCGAACAGGCCGACGAGGGACGGGTCGCCGTCCGGGGCCGGGCCCGGGCCGGCCGGGTGCGGGGGAGGGCCGGGCGGCTGGCCCGCGCCCGCGAGGTCCAGATGGTCTTCCAGGACCCGTACCTCTCCCTGGACCCGCGCACCAGCGTCGAGGACGTGCTGCGCGAGACCCTGCGGCTGCACTTCCCCGGCACCGACCACGCGGCCCGCGTCCGCGAACTCCTCGACCAGGTCGGCCTCGGCACCCGGGCGGCCGACGCGCTGCCCCGGCAGCTCTCCGGCGGCCAGCGCCAACGCGTCGCCATCGCAAGGGCGTTGGCCGTCCAGCCGGCCGTCCTGGTGCTGGACGAGGCGGTCGCCGCGCTGGACGTCTCCGTGCAGGCGCAGGTCCTCAACCTGCTCTCCGACATCCGCGAACGGACCGGCATCGGCTACCTGTTCATCACCCACGACCTCGGCGTCGTCCGCTGCGTCACCGACGAGGTCGTCGTGATGCGCCACGGACGGATCGTCGAATCCGGCCCCACCGCCCACGTCCTGGACTCCCCGCAGCACGCCTACACCCGGCTGCTGCTGGAGTCCGTCCCCCGGCCCGGCTGGGATCCCGACCGGATCGCCGCCGCGCGCAGCGCCTTGTAAGACGGCCCCGGCC
>NZ_JBHVET010001199.1:0-1466 GCF_042802135.1 Kitasatospora sp. NPDC057512 | reverse complement strand
GTCCACGTCCTCCTCGTCGACGTCGTCGGGCTCCGGCTCCTCGACCTCGTCCAGCCCGGCTCCGGCCGCGAGCTGATCCCGGCGCCGGGCACCATCGGCCCGGACGGCCCGTAGACCCGGGAAAGGCCCGTCGGCCCCGCTTCCACGCGGGGCGGCGGGCCTTTTCGCATGCCCGCCCGGGCGCCCTGTCACCCCGGAGGGGTCGGCCTCACTCCGGCGAGTGAACGAAGTTGTCCACAGGGGCGAGTTATCCACAGGCCTGGGGAAAGGGCTTTCCGAGTTCGCCGGAAACGCCCATCGTGTGGGCATCCGGTCGGTCCGCGAGGGGCCGGCCCGCCGACACCCCGGAGGTGCGTCGATGACGACCGCGAGCTTCTCCCTTCCCCTGCCGCTGCCACTGCCCGCGCCCGCCGTGCCTCCCCGGCAGGAGCTGCCGAGCTTCCCGCCGATCCGGCGCGGGTGCGGCGGGTGGCACCGCTGGCGCAGCGCGGTGCGGCGGCGGGCCGGAGTCCCCGTCCTGGTGCTGCTCGCGGTGGCGTCGGCGCTGGCACTGGGGCCCGCGCGGGCCGGGCTGCCGCCGCCCCAGGGTGGCGCACTGGGCCGGACGGGTTGTCAGTCCGGACCTGCGGAAGATCACCCGTAACCGGGAGACGACTGCGTCGTTCGAGGCGGCATGAAGGGCTTCAAGGAATTCCTGCTGCGTGGAAATGTCGTCGAACTCGCCGTCGCCGTCGTCATCGGCGCGGCTTTCACCAACATCGTCAACGCCTTCGTCAAGGGCGTGATCAATCCGATCGTCGGCGTCTTCGGGACCAAGGACCTCGCGTCCTACAGTTCCTGCCTCAAGGGGCCCTGCGAGGTGAGCCCGACCGGTGAGGTCACGTCCGGGATCCTCATCCTGTGGGGATCGGTGCTCAGCGCCGTGCTCCAGTTCCTGATCACCGCGGCGGTCGTCTACTTCGCTCTGATCGTGCCCATGAACAGGTTGGCGGCACGCCGCAAGACCCTCGCCGAGGAGGCGGCGGAGGCCGAGGCCAAGGAGGTCCAACTGCTGACCGAGATCCGCGACGCGCTGGTCGCGCCGCTGCGCTGACCGGCGGGCGCCGTTCGCTCCCCCGTTCCCGTTCCCGTTCCCCCAGTCCCCGTTCCTCAGTCCCCGTGGTGCGGCGGGCGCTGGCTCAGGTACCAGTCCAGCCCCCGTCCACCGCTCTCCCCCGCCCCGGGGCGGTCGCCCCAGCCGGCGTCGGTGTCGTCCCCGGACTGCTGGTCCAACGGGTCCCGGAAGACCAGCCGGGCCTTGGCGGCCGCGCCCTTCCGGGCCTCCTGGCCCTGGTCCTGCTCCCGGCCCTGCCGGTCCTTTTCCTGCCCCTGCTCGCTCACGCCGTCCACTCCGTCCACTCGTCCCTTCCCTCCAGCCTAAGAGCCCCGTGGCACGCCTCGGGCCCCGGTGCGGGGCACTCCGCACC
>NZ_JBHVET010001198.1:0-1470 GCF_042802135.1 Kitasatospora sp. NPDC057512 | reverse complement strand
TGCCCAGACTCCCGGTGCGGTCGGTGCCGCCGTCAGCGGCACCGGCCGCCGTCCCGGTGAGCCACCCCAGCAGCGGGGCGCCCAGCGCCGCGCCCAGCAGCGAACGCCGCGTCGTGCCCATCGTCCCGAACCGTCCTTCCCTGGCCGCCCGGTACGGCCCCGGAAGCGATCATCCGTCCACCGACCGTCTCCGGGGCCGAGGCGGAGGACGAAACCACCCGTGCGGGGGGAGTGCAAAGCGGCCCGGGGTGGTTCGTCCAGGCACGGGAGCCCCCCCGGGGCGGCCGCCCGCCCGGTGTCCGGTTCGGCGACCGGGCACCCCGTCCTGGGCCCTGAGTCCTGGTCGGCCGACTGCCCGATCCTGGCCGGACGGCGGCCCGCCCGGCCATGGATTCGGTTCTCGCCGAACGGTCTTGCGGCGGTGCCCGTTCCGGGCGACGATCGCGACCGTGCTGCGAATCTTCTTCGGTACGGACGACCTGGAGCGGCTCCGGGTGGCGGAGCGCCCCGACATGTCGATGGAGCTCTCCCTGAGCGTGCACGCCCTGGTCAGCGGGGTCCGCGACCCGCGCTTCCAGGCCTGGCGCGACCAGCTGCGGGCCTCCTGGAACCCGCGCACCGCGCTGCTCTTCGACCTCTACACCCCCACGGCGATCCCGGAGTTCCTCGCCGTGCGGCGCGACCCGGGCGCCACCGAGAGCGCCACCGCGGAGGCGCCCGAGGCGCCGCTGCGCGACCACCTGCGCTCGGTCGGCGGGGAGCGGCAGTTGAGTGCCTTCGCGCGTGGCGTCGCGGCCGGCGACCGCCGGGCCCGCAGGCTGCTGGGCAACGTCACCGCCGACTACCAGACCCGGGCGATCGACCCGTACCGGCGGCAGATCGAGACCATCGTCACCACCGAGCACGGGCGCCGGCGCCGGATCGCCGAGCCGGACCGGGTGCTCGGCTCGCTGCACCCGACGGTGTCCTGGCGCCGCCCGGTGCTGAGCTTCCCGCTGGCCGGCGGCTGCCGGCACGACGTGCGCCTGGACGGCCGGGGGCTGCTGCTCCAGCCGTGCGTGTTCGGCCCCCGCCGGCCCGTCATCGCCCGTTTCGAGGACCCGGCCCAGCAACCGGTGCTCCTCTACCCCGCCCGGATCGGTGGTCCCTTGCGCGCCGAGCCCGAGCCGACCCCCAGCCGCACCCTGACCGCGCTGCTCGGCCAGACCAGGGCCGCCGCGCTGGAGGCGATCGCGGTCCACGGGCCCTGCTCCACCAAGGACCTGGCGGGCCACCTGAACATCTCCACCGCCTCCGCGAGCGAGCACGCCACCGTCCTGGCCGACTCCGGGCTGACCACCAAGGACCGCACCGGCCGCTCCGTCACCCACCGCCCCACCGCGCTCGGCCACGCCCTGCTGGCCGGCCGCGTTCCCGCCCCGGACCCCGAGGACCACCCGGCCTGACCCCGCCTCCACCACGCCCGGGGCC
>NZ_JBHVET010001197.1:0-1473 GCF_042802135.1 Kitasatospora sp. NPDC057512 | reverse complement strand
GTAGGGCTACGCCCGGGCGGGGGCGGTCGTCCCGGCGATCTCCTTGTTGTCCTGGAAGGTCAGGCCGGCCTCGTTGTAGAAGCGGGCCCGCTCCTCCGGGATGCCGAGCCCGGCGAGCTCCTTGAGCTGGGCGGCGGTCAGCGGGACGGCGGGCGGGAGGTCCTCCGGGTCCTCGTCGCCGAAGCCGCCCCCGGCGTCCGCGGCGGCCAGGCCGATCACCGTGTCCATCAGCTGGTCGCCGGTCACCTTGACGGCGTCGGCCGGGGCCTGGACGTTCGGGGCCGCCTGGCTGAAGGCGAGCTTCACCGGGAAGGTGAGGCCCGGCTCCACCTTGTCGGCCAGCTGGGCGAGGTCGAAGGTGGCGGAGGAGAAGGCGCCGTCCTTCAGGTAGAGGTCGACGCCGACCTTGCGGTCCGGCACGTCGCTCGGGGCCTGGTCCGGGAAGTCGCCCAGCTGCTTGGGGAACTTGGCGGACAGCGGCTTGACGGCCTTGTACATCTCGTCCACCAGCTGCCGGGCCGGGGCGCTCACCCAGAGGTGCTCGGTGCCGTCCTTCCTGCCCTTGTCCTCGTACGTGACGGTGCGGCCGATCACGTCCTTGATCGAGCCGAGCAGCTGGTTCTGGAGCTCCGGGTCGAGGGTGGGAGCGGCGCTCGGGGCGGCCTTCTTACCGTCGGACTCCTTCGCCTTGTCCGCGAGCGACTGGAGGTCGAAGGAGACCCACTTGCCGGCCAGCACGTCCCCGACCGGCTTCAGCTGCTCGGGCAGCCCCGTGCGCAGCTCGTCCACGACGGACGGGTCCTGGCCGACCAGCTTCACCAGGCCCTTGGCGTCGGCGTGCAGGTACGCGGTGGCATCGACCTGACGGTACTCCAGCAGCGCGGTGCCGCTGCGGTCGGCGAGGACGTAGGAGATGCGCACCGACTTGTCGAGCGCCAGGTCGGTGTTCCTGTCGGCCTTGCCGGCGTTCTTGAAGGCCTCGATCTCCTTGAGCGGCTTGTCGGCGGAGACGGCGACGGAGACGGAGAGGCCGGAGATCGCCTTGGCGGTCTTCTCGTCCATGTCGCCCTCGCCCCGGGCGGCACCGATCATGCCCTTGCCGCCCTTGTGCTCGCCGGAGTTGGCGAACGCGGCGACCTGCTCGGGGGTGGCGTCGACGGAGAGGGTGAAGCCGGCCGACTTGCCGTCGCGGACCTTGTCGAAGGCCTTCGACACCTTCTGCGCGGCGGACAGCTGCTGGACGGTGCCGCAGGCGGTGAGGCCGGTGGCGAGCACGGAGGCGGTGACGGCGACGGGCACGGCCCCACGGGCGGCCTTGCGGATGGCGGTGTTGATGGTGCGACTCCTGTTGATCGGGCCCGCTCGGTGAGGCGGACCGTTCCCTCCCCTGTGACGCACAACGCCACAGCGCCCACACAGGTGATCACATTTTCGGCAAGAGGTCATTCGATTATTTGGCGGGGTCTTTAACCA
>NZ_JBHVET010001196.1:0-1478 GCF_042802135.1 Kitasatospora sp. NPDC057512 | reverse complement strand
GGTCCGGCCTCCTCTTTTTGCAGCGGCTTCCTGCTGCGGCTTCGTGCAACGGCTTTTTGCATACTGCGCCGGTTGCGGCCGCCCCCTTGTGCGGTGAACGGCGGATGGACTAAACCTCTGTGCCATCTGGTCCAGACCATTTGATGCCGCTTCAGAGAACAGGTCCGGTATGCCCACTCGCGCCTCAGCCCTGCTCGCCGCCGCCACCGTCGCCGCGCTGCTCGCCGCCCCCGCCACCGCCAACGCCGCCGACGGACGGCACGGCCCGAAGCTGAAGGGCCAGCGGGTCGGCTACTTCACCCAGTGGGGCGCCGACAGCTCCGCGAAGAGGGTCCAGGAGTCCGGCCAGGCGGCCAGGCTCACCGTCATCAACTACGCCTTCGGCAACGTCTCCGCCGAGGGCACCTGCTTCGAGAGCAACGAGGCCGGCCAGGGCGACGCCCGCAACGACTACCAGCGCTCCTTCTCCGCCGCCGAGTCGGTGGACGGCGTGGCCGACGCCCCGGGCCAGAAGCTGAAGGGCCACCTCAACCAGCTGCGCAAGCTCAAGGCGAAGAACCCCCAGCTGCGCACGGTCATCTCGCTGGGCGGCTGGTCCTGGTCCAAGTACTTCTCCGACGCGGCCGCCACCGAGGAGGCCCGCAAGAAGTTCGTCTCCTCCTGCATCGACCTCTACGTCAAGGGCGACCTGCCGGTCCTGGCGGACTCCCCGGAGGGCGGCAAGGGCGCCGCCGCGGGCGTCTTCGACGGCATCGACATCGACTGGGAGTACCCGGGCGGCGGCGGGGACGCGGGCAACGTGGTCCGCCCCGAGGACGGGCACAACTTCACGCTGCTGATGCAGGAGTTCCGCGACCAGCTGGACGCGCTGAGCGGCCGGAAGGGCAGGAAGTACCTGCTGACCGCCGCCGTGGCCGCCAACGAGACGGTCGCCGACCGGCTCGAACTGCCGCAGCTGAGCGAGTCGGTGGACTGGCTGAACCTGATGACCTACGACCTGCACGGCCCGTGGGAGGGCAAGGGCCCGGCCAACCACCAGGCCCCCCTGTACTCCGACCCGGCCGACCCGGACCCGCGTCAGCGCAGTGCCGACAAGGCCGCCGACCACTACCAGGAGCGCGGCCTGCCCGCCGAGCAGCTGGTCCTCGGCGCCCCGCTGTACGGCCACGGCTGGACCGGCGTCGCCCCCGGCAAGCGCGGCGGCCTCTTCCAGAGCGCCACCGCGTCCGCGCCCGACCACTCGTACCAGGAGATCAACGCACTGCCGGGCAAGGTCTACCTGGACCGCGACCACGGCGCGTCCTGGAAGTACGACGGCACCACGTTCTACAGCTACGACACCGCCGAGGTGCTCACCCAGAAGGCGCGGTACACGCGCTGGAACGACCTGGCCGGGGTGATGGTCTGGTCGCTGGACGGCGACGACGCCCGGGGCAGCGCGATCGCCGCGCTGGACCGCGGCCTGAGCCGCGACTGAC
>NZ_JBHVET010001195.1:0-1480 GCF_042802135.1 Kitasatospora sp. NPDC057512 | reverse complement strand
GCCTCGCCCTGCGCGCGTTGGGCCGCGCCGAGCACCCCGGCCCCGGCTGGCGGCGACTGCGCTGGGCGGAACTCGCCCGGCGGACCGGCGACCCCGTCGTACTGAGTGGCCGGGGTCGCTGGACGGAAGCAGTAGCGCACGAAGCCCAGCGGTCATCTCGATTGCTCTGGACATGAGACGGCGCCCCGCCCCGGCCTTCCGGAGCGGGGCGCAGCTGCGTGTTCAGCGGCAGGGGTGAGCACTTCACCGATGACGGGGCCCGGACCGAGTCGCGTCCGGCCTGCACCGAGGAGGCGGTCGGGGTGAAGCCGTGTCCGTCACGTATCAGCGCCCACGTCGACGACGGCCTCACGTTCGGCAGGCAGTCCGGCGTCCGCATCCGGTCCGCCGACGTCTGTGCGGTCTTCGGCACTCGCTGGTGCCGCTGACGGCACCGAAAGCCCCGAGGGGGAGACCCCCTGGTTCGACCGGCCGGCGCGCCGCTCACGTCCACGGGCGGGCGGACGTGGGCGACGCACCGTCTGCTGAGCGGTCCGTCAGCAGGCTCGCTGGTACGTGGCGAAGACGATCTGGTCGAGCGCGAGGATCTCGGTGACGCCCGGGGCCATGCACATGCCGGTGTCCGGGACGGAGCGGTAACCCACGACGATGTAGGCGCTGGTGGTGCCGCAGTTGTTCCAGTAGGAGTGGCCGGCGGCTTCGTAGTAGCCGCACGGGGTGGTGGCCTGGGTCGCGGCCGATGACGGCGTCGCCGAGGTGAGGAGCAGGAAAGTCGATACGGCCGCCGTGACGGCGACGAGGAAATGCCGCTTGTATCTGGTCATGCGGTCCAGAATTCCGCGCGGCGCTATGCCGCCCCTATACACCCCGCATTCACTCCGCCTTTCCCCTGGCCAGGGGAAAGGCGGAGTGGAAAATGGGGGTCAGAAAACGGGCTGGGGAATCGCGGAGGTGATCCAGGCGGTGAGGGCCTGGGCGACGGGGCTGGCCGCGGCGACAGGGTTGAAGGCGGGGACGGGCTTGACCGCGGGGACGGGCTTGGCCACGGGAACGGGGATGACCGCGGGGACGGGGTCGAGGTGGACGATCTGTCCGGCGTAGGTGAGGCCGGCTCCGAAGCCGAAGAGCAGGACGTCGCCGCCGGTGTCGATGTCGCCGCGGTTGATCATGCGGGACAGGGCGATCGGGACGGTCGCGGCCATGGTGTTCCCGGTGGTCGCCACGTCGGTGGCGACGGGCACGCCGGACAGGTCGAGGTGGTTGGCCAGGGCCCGGATGATGCGCAGGTTGGCCTGGTGGGGCACGAAGCCGGCCAGGTCGGCGGGCCGGATGCCGGCGTCCGCGCAGATCCGGGCGGCGATGGGGCCCAGGCTCGTCGCCCAGCGGTAGACGGCGCGGCCGTCCTGGCGCAGGACGCGGGTGTCGGGGTCGATGACGATCCGGTCGGCGTGCTCGCCGACGCTGCCCCACACCACCGGGC
>NZ_JBHVET010001194.1:0-1483 GCF_042802135.1 Kitasatospora sp. NPDC057512 | reverse complement strand
GCCCCGGACCGCCCCGCGGCGGGGCCCCGGTGCCCATCCCGTGCCGATCCGGTGACGGCCCCGTCCCGGTCCGGTGCGGAATTCGGGAGTCCCCCGGACGCATGGCAGACTCCTCACCTGCCATGCCTGCGGCCGAGTGGGGCCGCACCCGGGGAACGGGCCGCATGGCGGTAGTCAACAGGGGGATTTGAACTCATGTCACCGATATCCCGGCCGGGCCGTGCCGTCCTGGGCGCCTCCGTCGTCGCGCTGACCATGGTGGTCGCCACCGCGTGCGGCCCCGACAACGCCGACCCGGCCGTGACCGCGGCTCCCGGTGTCACGGCCGGCGCCTCCGGCACGCCGGGCGCGGCTCCGATCAAGCTTCCGACGCTCGAGGAGCTGAAGACCTGGAAGCTGGAGGACTGGGACAAGTGGGCCCAGGCCAACGTGATCACCCCGGCGGTCAAGGGCTACTGGACCCTGCAGAAGCTGCTGGACGCCAAGCCGAAGCCGCTGCCGCAGCCCGCCCCGGAGGGGACCCAGCCGCCCGCGCAGCCCACCGGCGCCGCGCCGGCCACCAGCGCACCCGCCTCCGCCGCGCCCACGGCCCAGCCCACCGCGGCCCAGCCCGGCGGTGGCGGCGGCGCGGACCAGCTGCCCGCGATGGTCCCGGCCAAGCCCGTGGCGCACCCGTTCCCGAAGAACATGCACGTCAACGGCAAGATCTTCTTCAAGGACGGCAACGAGGACTACGTGTGCTCCGGCACCGTCGTCTCCGACCCGGCCAACCCCGGCAAGAGCAACCTGGTGTGGACCGCCAGCCACTGCCTGCACGGCGGCAAGGGCAACAAGTACTACACCGACATCACCTTCGCCCCGGCCTTCAACAGCAACGGCGTGCTGAGCAACGGCAACAAGCAGGCCAAGCTGGAGGACGCCGAGCCGTACGGCGAGTGGACCGCCACCTCCGGCATGGTCTCGCCGCAGTGGGCCGCGGAGGCCGACCCGGAGAAGGGCGGCCCGTGGAGCCAGTACGACTTCGGCATCGTGAAGGTCGCCAACCCCAGCCCGGGCGGCAAGTCGCTGGAGGAGACCGTCGGCGGCTCCGTCCCGCTCTGGTTCAACGCCCCGCGTGACCAGGTCGGCGCCGTCAGCAACTACGGCTTCCCAGAGGGCAAGCCCTTCGACGGCGTGGAACTGGAGCACTGCGACGGCGGCAAGCCGTCCAAGAAGACCGGCGACCCGAGCCGCCCGGCGATGCTGCTGATCGGCTGCAACATGACCGGCGGCAGCAGCGGCGGCGGCTGGTACGCGACCAAGGACGGCAAGCCCGCCCTGGTCAGCGACACCTCCATCGGCAACGGCGCGAACACCTACGAGGCCGGTCCGTACCTGGAGGACGTGGCCCAGCACATGTTCGAGTACTTCTCGAAGAAGGCCAAGTAACCGCGCGGCCCGCCGAGCGGTGACGTGGCCCGCCGAGCGGTGACGTGACCCGCCG
>NZ_JBHVET010001193.1:0-1484 GCF_042802135.1 Kitasatospora sp. NPDC057512 | reverse complement strand
GTACCGGGGGCCGCTGCACGGCGTCCCGGTCGGGCTCAAGGACCTGATCGACGTCGCCGGATCGCCCACCACCGCGAGCTCCCGGGTCCGGGACGGCCACCGCGCGGCCGCCGACAGCACCGTCGCCGCCCGGCTGCGGGCCGCCGGCGCGGTCCTGGCCGGCAAGACCCACACCCACGAGTTCGCCTACGGCCTGACCACCCCGCAGACCGCCAACGCCTGGGACCGCGAGCGGGTCGCCGGAGGCTCCAGTGGTGGGTCCGCCGTCGCGGTGGCCGCCGGGGCGGCGACCTTCGCCCTCGGCACCGACACCGGCGGCTCGATCCGGGTGCCCGCCGCGCTGAACGGGGTGGTCGGCCTCAAGCCGACCTACGGGCTGGTGCCCCGCCACGGCGTCACCCCGCTGTCCTGGTCGCTCGACCACGTCGGCCCGATCACCCGCACCGTGGAGGACGCGGCCCTGGTCCTCACCGCCCTCGCCGGGCACGACCCGCGCGACCCCGCCTCGGTGGCCGCCCCCGCCGTCGACTACCGGCCGGAGCGGGAGCCGGACCTGACCGGCGTGCGGGTCGGCGTGCCGGTCAACCACTACGTCGACCACGTCGACCCGGAGGTGGCGGCCGCCGTCCACCGCGCCGTCGAGCGGCTGGAGGCGCTCGGCGCCCGGCCCGTCGAGGTGGAGGTCCCGATGGCCCGCTACCTCCTGCCCACCCTGTGGGGCCTGGTGGCGCCGGAGGCCAGCGCCTACCACGCGCGCACCCTGCGCACCGCCCCCGAGCTGTACCAGGCGGACGTCCGGGTCCTGCTGGAGGCGGGCGAGCTGATCGGCGCGGGCGACCACCTGCGCGCCCAGCGCGCCCGGACGCTGATCCGCGACGCGTGGGCACGGCTCCTGGAAGAGGTCGACGTGATCGCCGCCCCGACGGTGCCGACCACGGCGGTCCGGGCCGGCCAGGAGACGGTCACCTGGCCGGACGGCGCCTCCGAGGGTGTCGCGGACGCCTACGTCCGGCTCTGCGCCCCGGCCAACGTCACCGGCCTGCCCGCCCTGTCCGTCCCGGTCGGCCAGGACGCGGCGGGCCTGCCGATCGGCCTGCAACTGCTCGGGCGGCCCTTCGACGAGCGCACGCTGCTGCGGGTGGGCCACGCCTACGAGCGGACGCGGCCCGCGCGGGCGCTCGCCCCGGTGGTGTGAACGGGCCCGGGCCCCGACTTAACGCAAAGGCGGCGCTTTAAGATGACGGTATGAGTCCTCGCCAGATGGTCCGCCCGGGCGGTCGCAGCGCCCGCGTCCAGGAGGCGGTGCACACCGCGGTCCGCGAGCTGCTCGCGGAGGTGGGCCGCGAGGCGCTCACCGTGCCGATGGTCGCCCAGCGGGCCGGCGTCACCCCGTCCACGGTCTACCGCCGCTGGGGCGACCTCGCCGAGCTGCTGTCGGACGTCGCGGTGGAGCGGCTGCGCCCCGACACCGAACCGGAGGACCG
>NZ_JBHVET010001192.1:0-1489 GCF_042802135.1 Kitasatospora sp. NPDC057512 | reverse complement strand
CGCCCGGACGATCTCCTCCGGCGCCCCGGGCCCGGTCACGTCCGTGGCCAGTGGCTCGATCAGCGCCGGGTACGCGGCGGCCGTCGCGGCCAGCGGCTCCGGCCGCCGCCCCACCGCCAGCACCCGCGCCCCCTCGGCGGCGAAGGCCCGCGCCGTCTCCCGCCCGATCCCCGTCCCGGCCCCCGTGACCACCACGACCCGGCTCCGCGTCCCGCTCTCGTCGTTCATGGGCCCACCCTCCGACCCTGCCGCCAGCGTCAGGGTCAAGCGGGAGGGGCGGAGTCGTCGGGGCCGTCCGCCAGGAAACCGCGCACCCACACCCGCCCCACCCGCCACTCGGGCCTGGGCGGGGGAGCCCGGGCCTCCGCTTGCTGAGCCGGGCGCGAACAGCGGGCCCGGGGCCGCGCCGCCCGTGCCCTCCGACTGCTAGGAAGGTCGCAACGTACGGATCACCCACGGGGGGCACAGCCATGAACGACCAACGGCCCGGCACGCTCTACGAGGCCGCCGCCCTGACGGCCGGCGGCCTGCTGCTGCGCCCCTTCGAGGACGCCGACGCGCCGGCCCTGATCGAGGCCTACCGGGACGCGACCCTGCGGCGCTTCACCCGGACCCCGGTCGGCGACGCCGAGGAGGCCGCGCACTGGCTGCGCCTCCAGGAGGAGGGCCGGGCGGCGGGCACCCGGTACAGCTTCGCCGTCCTGGACGGCGCCGAGCTCGTCGCCAACGTCGCTCTCAAGTACCCCACCCCCGGCGGGGAGACGGCCGAGGTGGGGTACTGGACGGCGGCCCCGGCCCGTGGCCGGGGGGTGGCCCCGCGCGCGGTGGAGGCCCTCACCGCCTGGGCCTTCGCCACCTTCGCCGAGGGCGGCCTGCGCCGGATCGACCTGCTGCACCAGGTGGACAACCCCGCCTCCTGCCGGGTCGCGGAGAAGGCCGGCTACCCGTTCGTGGAACTGCTCCCGGCCTTCCCGCCCTTTCCGCTGGACGGCCACCGGCACTCCCGGAAATGGCTGGACGAACCCGAACCGCGCAGATCAGAGTAGGCGGATGGCTTCTCTGGTACGACATGTGACGATCGATTGCGGCGACGCGCACGCCCTGGCCGCCTTCTGGGCGCAGGCGCTGGACGGCACCCTGGGCGAGGACGACAACCCGGGCGACGAGGAGGCGGTGGTCAACTCCGCCGGCGCCTCGCTGCTCTTCATCCGGGTGCCCGAGGGCAAGTCGGCGAAGAACCGGGTCCACCTCGACCTCCAGCCGCAGGACCGCAGCCGGGACGAGGAGGTGGAGCGCCTGGTCGCCCTCGGGGCGACCGTGCTGGCGGACCACCGCCTCCCGGACGGCAAGGGCTGGGTCACCCTCGGGGACCCGGAGGGCAACGAGTTCTGCGTCGAGCGCAGTCAGGCCGAGCGGATCGCCACCGGGAGCGCCTGACCGGTCGGATCAGTCCGGCCACTCGCCCATGGCCGCCCGCCAGGTCCACGAG
>NZ_JBHVET010001191.1:0-1491 GCF_042802135.1 Kitasatospora sp. NPDC057512 | reverse complement strand
CCGGAGTCCGGCTCGGCGCCGGTGGCGCCGCGGTGCTCCAGGTTGCGCAGGACGTTCAGCGCCTGCTCGACGATGGTGTGGTCGGCGATGCCCGTCAGCGTGGCGACGAAGCCGACGCCACAGGCGTCGTGCTCGTTCCGCGGGTCGTACAGGCCCTGGGCAGCAGGTCGCGCATCCGGCACGAGCGCGTACGGCTGGCGGGCGGCGCCGGCCTGGGGCTCGTTGGCGGAGTGCATGGATGCAGACAGCATCGGCTCTCCCGTCGTCGTCTTTCGGCAAGGTGGTGCAAGGAGGGACGACGTTGGCCCTGATGCGATGGTGCGGTGTCGTGCAAGTTACATGATGCCCACGATCCCGAGAAGCGGAATATCCCGTCCACATGGCGGGACGGCGCGCAGGTCAGGGGGCGTGTGAGAGGACGTGCCACAGTGCACGTCCCGACGATTGTGCCCAACCGTCCACCGCCTGAAACAGGGGCGAAACCGGGCCGCCACAGAAGCCGATCATGGACGCCTGGGAATCCATCCCGGGAGCCCGTCCGCGGATGCGAATCCGCGGCGCGGAGGCCCGTATGGTGAGACACTGCCAGGCGCCGCCCGAGGCCCATGTGTGAAACGTCACTCACTCATCAGCATAACCATGCACTCCACGGTCACCCCAGATGGCCGCCGATCAGCCACCCGAGCAGGTAGGTCACCCCGGCCGCGGCGCCGCCCAGCACCAGCTGCCGCAGCCCGCTGAACCACCAGCTGCGCGCCGTCACCCGGGCCACCACCGCGCCGCACAGGAACAGCCCGGCCCCCGCCAGCAGCAGCGCCGGCAGCAGCGCGGTCGCCCCCAGCAGGTAGGGCAGCAGCGGCAGCAGCGCGCCGAGCGCGAAGCACAGGAACGACGAGCCGGCCGCCACCAGCGGCGAGGGCAGGTCGGTCGGGTCGACGCCCAGCTCCTCCCGGGCGTGCACCTCCAGGGCCAGCTCCGGGTCCGCGGACAGCTGCCGGGCCACCTCGTGGGCCAGCTCCGGGTCCACCCCGCGCGAGACGTACAGCTGGGCCAGCTCGGCCAGCTCCCCGTGCGGGTTGCGGCTCAGCTCCAGCCGCTCGGCCTCGATCTCGGCCTGCACCAGCTCCCGCTGCGAGGCCACCGAGGTGTACTCCCCCGCCGCCATCGAGCAGGCGCCGGCCGCCAGGCCCGCCAGCCCGGTCAGGATCACCGTCCCGTTGGACGCCGCCCCGCCGACCACGCCGGTCATCAGCGCGAAGTTGGACACCAGCCCGTCCACCGCGCCGAACACGGCCGGTCGCAGCCAGCCGCCGTTGACGTCCCGGTGGTGGCCGGCCGCGGGTATCCGGGGCTGGTGCCCGGCGTCGGCCTCCATCATGGTCGCACTCATCGTCGTTCCCCTCCGTCGTCGTTCGTCAGCCCCGAACGTAGCCCGTCTGACCTGGGCATTTCCAGCAAAGTAAGGCTGTCCGAACACCACTGAGGCCACCC
>NZ_JBHVET010001190.1:0-1495 GCF_042802135.1 Kitasatospora sp. NPDC057512 | reverse complement strand
GCACTGGAAGTGCGCGCGGTGCCCCGTCCCGTGTCGGCCCCTCCCTGCCCGCAAGTCCTTCCACGAGACCAGACAAGGACGTCCCCCGTGGCCATCAGCGTCTTCGACCTCTTCTCCATCGGCATCGGCCCGTCGAGCTCCCACACCGTGGGCCCGATGCGCGCCGCCCGGATGTTCGCCCGCCGACTGCGCTCCGAGGACCTGCTGGACCGGGTGACGGGCGTACGGGCCGAGCTGTACGGCTCGCTCGGCGCCACCGGCCACGGGCACGGCACCCCGAAGGCCGTCCTGCTGGGCCTGGAGAACGCCTCGCCCCGCACCGTCGACGTCGACCAGGCCGACAAGGACGTCGAGCGGATCCTCGCCGAGAAGCGGATCAACCTGCTCGGCGAGCACCCGATCGACTTCGACCCGGACACCCAGCTGGTCCTGCACCGCCGCCGCTCGCTGCCGTACCACGCCAACGGGATGACCCTGTGGGCGTACGCGGCGGACGGCTCGACCCTGCTGGAGAAGACCTACTACTCGGTCGGCGGCGGCTTCGTGGTGGACGAGGACGCGATCGGCGCGGACCGGGTCAAGCCCGACGACACCGTGCTGAAGTACCCGTTCCGCACCGGTGACGAGCTGCTGCGGCTCAGCCGGGAGACCGGGCTGTCGATCTCCGGCCTGATGCTGGAGAACGAGAAGGCCTGGCGCAGCGAGGAGGAGATCCGGACCGGTCTGCTGGAGATCTGGTCCGTGATGCAGGAGTGCGTGCGGGCCGGCATGTCCCGCGAGGGCATCCTGCCGGGCGGGCTGAAGGTCCGCCGCCGGGCCGCCGCCGGTGCCCGTGCGCTGCGCGCCGAGGGCATCGGGCCGGCCAACGCGATGGAGTGGGTGACCCTCTACGCGATGGCCGTGAACGAGGAGAACGCCTCCGGCCGCCGGGTGGTCACCGCGCCGACCAACGGCGCCGCCGGGATCATCCCGGCCGTCCTGCACTACTACCTGAACTTCATCCCGGGCGCCGACGACGACGGCATCGTCCGCTTCCTGCTCGCGGCCGGCGCCATCGGCATGCTCTTCAAGGAGAACGCCTCCATCTCCGGCGCCGAGGTCGGCTGCCAGGGCGAGGTCGGCTCCGCCTGCTCGATGGCCGCGGGCGGCCTCGCCGAGGTCCTCGGCGGCACCCCCGAGCAGGTCGAGAACGCCGCCGAGATCGGCATCGAGCACAACCTCGGCCTCACCTGCGACCCGGTCGGCGGTCTGGTCCAGATCCCCTGCATCGAGCGCAACGGCATGGCCTCCGTCAAGGCCGTCACCGCGGCCCGGATGGCGCTGCGCGGCGACGGCCGGCACCACGTCTCGCTGGACAAGGCGATCAAGACGATGAAGGAGACCGGCGCCGACATGAAGATCAAGTACAAGGAGACCTCGCGCGGCGGCCTCGCCGTGAACGTCATCGAGTGCTGACCTGACCGGCGTTCCGGCAGGCCCCCGGGCGGTCCCCCGT
>NZ_JBHVET010001189.1:0-1496 GCF_042802135.1 Kitasatospora sp. NPDC057512 | reverse complement strand
CGTCCCGGTGGCCGACCCGGCGGCGGACGCGCTGCGCTGCGAGCTGCTGGACACCCTGCTCGCCACCGAGACCGACCCGGCGGTGCTGACCGCCGCCGTGGAGCGGCTCGCCGAGCACTGCGCGGCCGAGAACCCCGCCCGGGCCCGGGCGGTGCTGGCCCGGGCCGGCACCGGGCTGCCGGGCGCGGACGAGCTGCTGGTGCGCTGCGCCGGTCGGTCGGCGGCCTTCGCCCGGCTGCTCGCCCGGTGGCCGTCCGGCGCCGCGCCGACCGCCCCGGACGGCCCCCGGCTGGCCCGGATGCGGGCCCTGGCGGCGGCCGGACGGGACCCGCAGTACGCCGCCGCCGAGGCCGAGCGGGCCGTCTCCGGGCGGGCTGCGGGGCCCTCGGCGGGCTCAACCCGTATTCCGGTGCCTGAGCCGGGGCAGGCGCATGGCACGCTATAGGGGTTCGGGTTTTGAGCGTTTGAGCGTACAGAGGGTACGCGCCGTACGGAACAAGGAGCGGTCAGGTGCAGCGCTGGCGTGGCCTGGAGGAGATCCCCGGGGACTGGGGACGCAGCGTCGTCACCATCGGCTCGTTCGACGGGGTGCACCGAGGAC
This sequence comes from Kitasatospora sp. NPDC057512, assembly GCF_042802135.1. NCBI lineage: Bacteria > Bacillati > Actinomycetota > Actinomycetes > Kitasatosporales > Streptomycetaceae > Kitasatospora > Kitasatospora sp. NPDC057512. The sequence continues at coordinate 895 of NZ_JBHVET010001189.1, read as the reverse complement.
ATCAGCTGATCATCGGGCGGGCGGTCGAGCGGGCCCGCGAACTGGGCGTCCCGGCGGTCGTGGTGACCTTCGACCCGCACCCGCGCGAGGTCATCCGCCCGGGCAGCCACCCGCCGCTGCTCGCGCCGCACCCGCGCCGTGCCGAGCTGATCGCGGAGCTGGGCGTGGACGCGGTGCTGGTGCTGCCGTTCACCACCGAGTTCTCCCAGGAGTCCCCGGAGACCTTCGTCCGGCAGGTCCTGGTGGACGCGCTGCACGCGCGGGTCGTCATCGAGGGCCCCAACTTCCGCTTCGGGCACCGGGCGGCCGGGAACGTCGCGCTGCTCGGCGAGCTGGGCCGGGCGGACGACTTCGAGGTCGAGGTGGTCGACCTCCAGGTGTGCGGCACGGCCGGGGACGGTGAGCCGTTCTCCTCCAGCCTGACCCGCCGGCTGGTGGAGACCGGGGACATGGCCGGTGCCAACGAGGTGCTGGGCCGCCCGCACCGGGTCGAGGGCGTGGTGGTGCGCGGCGCGCAGCGCGGCCGCGACCTGGGCTACCCGACCGCCAACGTCGACACCGTGCCGCACAGCGCGATCCCGGCCGACGGCGTGTACGCGGGCTGGCTGACCGCCGACGGCGAGCGGATGCCGGCGGCGATCTCGGTCGGCACCAACCCGACCTTCGACGGCACCACCCGCACCGTGGAGGCCTACGCCATCGACCGGGTCGGCCTGGACCTGTACGGGCTGCACGTGGCCGTGGACTTCCTGGCCTACCTGCGCGGGATGGAGAAGTTCGACTCCATCGACGCGCTGCTGGACCGGATGGCCGACGACGTGAAGCGGGCCCGCGAGCTGACCGACGGCATCTGACCGACGGCATCTGACCGACGGCGTCCGAGGCGTCGCGGAAC